>NZ_UGOD01000001.1:342500-460000 GCF_900461525.1 Legionella busanensis
GCAGGTACGAAAGTAGGTCTTAGTGATCCGGTGGTTCTGAATGGAAGGGCCATCGCTCAACGGATAAAAGGTACTCCGGGGATAACAGGCTGATACCGCCCAAGAGTTCATATCGACGGCGGTGTTTGGCACCTCGATGTCGGCTCATCACATCCTGGGGCTGAAGCAGGTCCCAAGGGTATGGCTGTTCGCCATTTAAAGTGGTACGCGAGCTGGGTTTAGAACGTCGTGAGACAGTTCGGTCCCTATCTGCCGTGGGCGTAGGAAAATTGAGAGGAGCTGCTCCTAGTACGAGAGGACCGGAGTGGACGAACCTCTGGTGTACCGGTTGTGACGCCAGTTGCATTGCCGGGTAGCTAAGTTCGGACGGGATAACCGCTGAAAGCATCTAAGCGGGAAGCCTCCCTCAAGATGAGTTTTCCCATGAAGCCCGTTGAAGACGACGACGTTGATAGGCAAGGTGTGGAAGTACGGTAACGTATGAAGCTAACTTGTACTAATTGGCTGATTGTCTTGACCATATAACCTGAAGTGCTGTAAACAAGCAACTGACGGCTTAGGTCACACATAAATGCTTGTGACTCGTTAATCTTTACCAGGCTGTTAATCAGCCTTACCGGTTTTCCTGGCGACCATAGCGGTTTGGAACCACCTGACTCCATCTCGAACTCAGTAGTGAAACAGACCAGCGCCAATGATAGTGTGGGGTTTCCCCATGTGAAAGTAGGTCATCGCCAGGGCTTTATTAGTTGTAATTATAGAGAAAAAAGTTATAATACTTCTCTATTAAAAAATATGCTGGCGTAGCTCAGTTGGTAGAGCAACTGACTTGTAATCAGTAGGTCCTGGGTTCGATTCCTAGTGCCAGCACCATATGAAAGTATAAGCGTGCTTTAGTTTATGCACGCTTTTTTTATGGCTTTTGTTTTAGTAGTAAATACTCCAAAGCAATTAAGATCATGAAAAAACTGTAGAATTTGAAAAGCAGTCAGTGATCAGACCACAACTGTCTTTTAGTTTAAGCTAGTCCTCACACTATTGTACTTGACATTAGTCTTTACGTGAAAGAAAATGGCGTTCATTTTGGAGGGGTTCCCGAGCGGTCAAAGGGATCAGACTGTAAATCTGACGGCTCAGCCTTCGAAGGTTCGAATCCTTCCCCCTCCACCAGTTATGAAGAAGTAATAGACAAGCGGGTGTAGTTCAATGGTAGAACTTCAGCCTTCCAAGCTGATAGCGTGGGTTCGATTCCCATCACCCGCTCCAAATTTGTTTGTCAAAACTTCAAACCCAGTCTGATGCTTGCAGGCCCACATAGCTCAGGCGGTAGAGCACTTCCTTGGTAAGGAAGAGGTCACTGGTTCGAGTCCAGTTGTGGGCACCATAATTATGAACTTTCTAAGGGGAGATTTTCCGATGGCGAAGGAAAAGTTTGAACGTAAGAAGCCACACGTGAATGTGGGAACGATTGGTCACGTAGACCATGGTAAGACGACGCTGACAGCAGCGATTACAACGATTATGGCAAAGAAGTTTGGTGGGACAGCAAAAGCCTATGATCAAATTGACGCGGCACCAGAAGAGCGTGAGCGTGGTATTACGATTTCTACTGCGCATGTTGAATATGAATCAGCAAGTCGCCACTATGCACACGTAGATTGTCCAGGGCATGCGGATTATGTAAAGAACATGATTACAGGTGCGGCTCAAATGGACGGTGCAATTTTGGTTGTTTCTGCAGCCGATGGTCCTATGCCACAAACACGCGAGCACATTTTATTATCACGTCAAGTTGGTGTACCTTACATTGTTGTTTTCTTAAACAAAGCAGACATGGTTGATGATGCTGAGTTATTAGAGCTTGTTGAGATGGAAGTTCGTGACTTATTAAGCAGCTATGAGTTTCCTGGTGATGATATTCCAATTGTTGTTGGTTCAGCGTTAAAAGCGCTTGAAGGTGATACCAGTGAGATTGGTGTTGCAGCGATTGAGAAGCTTGTTGATACAATGGATTCTTATATTCCTGAGCCTGTGCGTAACATTGATAAAAGTTTCTTGTTACCCATTGAAGATGTGTTTTCAATTTCAGGACGTGGCACAGTTGTTACCGGTCGAATTGAGAGCGGTATTGTTAAAGTGGGTGAAGAAGTTGAGATTGTTGGTATTCGAGATACCACCAAAACCACTTGTACAGGTGTTGAGATGTTCCGTAAATTACTTGACGAAGGTCGTGCAGGTGATAACGTGGGTATCTTATTACGTGGTACAAAACGTGATGAAGTTGAGCGTGGTCAGGTGTTAGCAAAACCAGGTACTATCAAGCCTCATACTAAGTTTGAAGCTGAAGTATATGTGCTTTCAAAAGATGAAGGTGGTCGTCATACACCATTTTTCAATGGCTACCGCCCACAGTTTTACTTCAGAACTACAGACGTAACAGGTTCTTGTGACCTGCCTGAAGGTGTGGAAATGGTTATGCCAGGTGATAACGTTCAATTGACTGTACATCTGCACTCTCCCATTGCAATGGATGAGGGATTACGCTTCGCAATTCGTGAAGGTGGTCGTACTGTCGGGGCCGGTGTCGTTGCAAAAATTATTGAGTAAGTATGCGGAATGTGAGATAGTAACGTCTCACATTCAATTGTGTTGTTAAGTTAGGCCAGTAGCTCAATTGGCAGAGCGGCGGTCTCCAAAACCGCAGGTTGGGGGTTCGATTCCCTCCTGGCCTGCCAAAAACCATAAAAGTATGAAAAATTCAGCAAATTCTAAAAGTAATTTTAAAGACATTGGTTTGTGGGCAGGAGTAGCAATAGTAACGATTGCTGCATTTCTGTGTACTTATTATTTTAACTTTTCAGCACCTATTAAGGCTATCGTCTGGATCGCCTGGTTTGTATTAGCTGCTCTTCTAGCCTATTTTACTACTATAGGGCATCAAGTTTTTGCTTTCGCTATGGAAGCCAAAGTTGAATTGCTAAAAGTAGTATGGCCTACACGCCAGGAAACTATCCAAACTACATCAATCGTTATGATTATGGTTGCTGTAACAGGTTTTATTCTTTGGGCAATTGATTCTGGTATGATGTGGGCAATTGCTAAAATAACTCATTTAGGTTGATAAACGTGGAAGAGCAGAAATCAAAACAGTGGTATGTAGTTCATGCCTATTCAGGTTACGAAAACTTTGTTATGCGTGAGATAAGAGCGCGTGCCGAGCAGCATGAAATGCAAGATAAAATAGGCGAAGTCGTTGTTCCTTCTGAAGAAGTAGTTGAAATGCGTGCTGGTCAAAAACGTAAAAGTACCCGCAAATTTTATCCTGGCTACGTACTAGTAAATATGATCATGGATGATAAGACATGGCATATGATTCGTAAAATTCCTCGTGTTTTAGGTTTTATTGGTGGGACAGGCCAAACACCAACACCTATATCTGATAAAGAAGCGCGTGCTATACTTCAACGTATTGAAGATGGTGTTACTAAACCTAGACCTAAGATTCTCTTTGAACCAGGCGAAGTTATACGTGTTAAAGAAGGCCCATTTGTTGACTTTAATGGTGTAGTTGAAGAAGTTAACTATGAAAAGAATAGGCTGCGAGTTGCAGTTCTTATTTTTGGCCGTTCAACGCCTGTAGAACTAGAATTTAGTCAAGTAGAAAAAACTTAATTTAATTTCTTAAATTTTTTAAACCTATTTAATTTTACTTAGCTAGCTTACTCAAAAGGTTGGTTAAATAATTTTTGAATAGGTTTAATATATTGTGATATAATACTGCATTTTGTAATCGGGGAGCTTAGGTACTTATTTTAGAGTTACTAAGCGTTAATTAACCCATCAATGGAGTCCTAAATGGCTAAAAAAGTAGAAGCATATATTAAATTGCAGATCCCTGCAGGTAAGGCAAATCCAAGTCCACCAGTTGGTCCCGCTTTAGGTCAGCGTGGTGTTAATATTATGGAATTTTGTAAAGCTTTTAATGCTGCAACTCAAAATTTAGAAGCTGGTTTGCCTACACCTGTTGTAATAACAGTCTATAATGATAGAAGTTTCACCTTTGTAACAAAAACTCCTCCAGCATCTGTTCTAATTAAGAAAGCTGCCGGTATTCAAAGTGGTAGTGGAAACCCAAATACTAAAAAAGTGGGTAAGATTACGCGTGCCCAAGCGGAAGAAATTGCCAAAACAAAAGAACCAGATCTTACAGCAGCGTCATTAGAGGCAGCAGTTCAATGTGTTATCGGAACTGCTAGGAGTATGGGTGTTGAAGTCGAAGGTGTGGAGTAATTTATTATGGCTAAATTAAGCAAAAAGCAGCAAAAAATACGCGAAAAAGTTAAGACAAATTACCTTTATCCTGCTCCTGAAGCGATTGATATTATTAAAGAATTTGCCAGTTCAAAGTTTGAAGAGAGCGTTGATATTAGCGTTAATCTAGGTGTTGATCCTCGTAAATCGGATCAAGTTGTACGTACTTCAACTAACTTGCCAAAAGGTACAGGCAAGAAAGTTAGAGTTGCCGTATTTGCCCAAGGTGATAATGCTAAAAAAGCAAAAGATGCTGGCGCTGATATAGTCGGCTTTGAAGATTTAGCTGATCAGATTAAAGCAGGTGAATTAGATTTCGATGTAGTTATTGCAACACCAGATGCTATGCGTATCGTTGGCCAATTAGGTCAAATTTTAGGGCCAAGAGGCTTGATGCCAAATCCTAAAGTCGGCACTGTAACGATGAACGTTGAAGCTGCGGTTACTGATGCAAAAGCTGGTCAGGTTCGTTATCGTACCGATAAAAATGGTATAATTCATTGTACAGTAGGTAAAGTTCATTTTTCAGCAGAAGATTTAATAGAAAATATTGCTGCCTTAATCGCTGACTTAAAGAAAGCAAAACCTGCTTCGTCAAAAGGCGTTTATCTTAAGAAAATTACACTTTCATCTACCATGGGGCCTGGGTTACCTATTGATCTTGCATCAATACCTGTGTAACATACAACGCCCTTAAATCCGCTTTCACGGCATAGACATGGTTCGATGCCGTCGAAGACCGCAGGTGCTAGTATTTAGCTTAATCTCCTGCGCAGACGGTGAACCGGCTTTGGTATTTACCTTAGACGGCCACCATAACTGTCAAATCATTTTTGATTTGAACAACTAAGGAGGTCATTAACGTGACGATAACTTTAGCTGCAAAAAAGGCCGTTGTTGAAGAGGTAACAGAAGTTGCTTCTAAAGCTGTATCGGCTGTAGTTGCTGATTATCGCGGTTTGACTGTGAATCAAATGACTCAATTACGAACGGAAGCTCGAAAGTCAGGTGTGTATTTACGTGTTGTTCGTAACACGCTTACTCGCCGTGCTTTCGAAAACACTCAGTTCTCTTGCCTAAGCGATAAATTGGTTGGTCCTTTATTTATAGCACTTTCGCTAGAGGCCCCAAGCGATGCGGCACGTTTGCTAAAAGAGTTCGTAAAGACATTTGAAAAGCTTGAAATCAAAGCATTATCTGTAGGTGGGAAAGTCTATGAACCAGCTCAACTTGAAGCGGTCGCTAGCTTACCTACACGTGATGAAGCATTAGCTAAGCTAATGTATGTGATGAAAGCACCAGTAGAGAAATTTGTTCGTACTCTTGCAGAACCTCATGCCAAGTTGGTGAGAACAATCGCTGCAATTAAAGATCAAAAAGAACAAACTGCATAATCTAATATAATTTATTAACTAGGAGCTAGAAATGGCTGTTTCAAAAAATGAGATTCTTGACACTATCTCAAACATGACTGTTATGGAAGTGGTAGAGCTTATCGAAGCAATGGAAGAGAAATTTAATGTTTCTGCAGCTGCTGCAGCTGTTGCTGTCGCTGGTCCTGCTGCTGCTTCTACTGCTGCTGCAGAAGAAAAAACTGAATTTAACGTAGTTATGACAAGCTTTGGTTCTAACAAAGTAGGCGTAATTAAAGTTATTCGTACTATTACAGGTCTTGGCTTAAAAGAAGCTAAAGATTTAGTTGAAGGTGCTCCATCTACTGTTAAAGAAGGGGTATCAAAAGACGAAGCTGCTGATATCAAAAAACAACTCGAAGAAGCTGGCGCTGCTGTCGAAGTTAAGTAATATTGTTATAATTTTTCAAACCCAGCCATGTTTACATGGCTGGGTTTATCTGTTTGATATTATCAATAATTTACAGAGGAATCACCATGGCCACTGCAAAAGCTACCCCTCAATACTATTCCCATGCTGAGCAAAAACGATTTCGCAAAAGCTTTGGTAGGCAGGCTGATAAAATGGCTATTCCCAACCTGCTTGATATTCAGCTGAAATCTTATGCGGATTTTTTAAAGGCTGATTCAAATTCAAATTTATACCAGAATACAGGTCTTCATGCAGCCTTTTTATCAGTTTTCCCTATACACAGCTTTTCAGGTAACGCAAAACTCGAGTACGTAAGTTATAAGTTAGGCGAACCTGCATTTGATGTTCGTGAATGTAAATTACGTGGTTTAACTTATTCAGCACCTTTACGAGTAAAAATTAGACTTGTTGTTTTAGATAAAGATGCTCCAGGTGAGCCAAAACCAATCAAAGATATACGTGAACAAGACGTATTTATGGGTGAAATTCCCTTAATGACTGATGTAGGTACGTTTGTAATTAATGGTACAGAGCGGGTAGTGGTTTCCCAGCTCCATCGATCTCCTGGTGTAATATTTGAGCATGATAGAGGTAAGACTCATTCATCAGGAAAATTATTATATTCAGCAAGGATTATTCCTTATCGTGGTTCATGGCTAGACTTTGAGTTTGATCCTAAAGATTGTGTTTTTGTAAGAATTGATCGCCGACGTAAGTTACCCGTTACTATTTTACTTCGTGCTTTAGGTTACGAAGTTGAAGAAATACTGACAGAATTTTTTGAAACAACAGTTTGTACATTAAAAAATGGTGAATTTCATATTAATTTAATTCCTTCACGTTTACGTGGAGAAATTGCTTCTTTTAACATTAATGTTCCTGATACAAATGAACTAATCGTAGAACAAGGTCGTCGGATTACAGCGCGCCATATTCGATTAATGGAAAAGAGTAGTATGCAAGATCTTGTTGTGCCACATGATTATTTAGTTGGTAAGATACTTGCAAAAAATATTATTAATACTGAGACAGGTGAAATGTTAGCGCAAGCTAATGATGAAGTAACTTCTGAGTTGCTTGATCAGTTAGCAGAACAAGGCATTTTAACCTTCGATATGATTTACACCAATGATTTAGATCATGGTTCTTATATTTCAGATACATTAAAAATTGATCCTACTACGAATCAATTAGAAGCGTTAGTTGAAATTTATCGTATGATGCGTCCTGGTGAGCCACCTACAAAAGAAGCAGCTGAAGCTCTCTTTAAGAATTTGTTCTTCGCTGAAGATCGCTATGATCTTTCTGCCGTAGGTCGTATGAAGTTTAATCGCCGTGTTGGTCGCAAAGACGATACAGGTCCAGGTACCCTTACTAAAGAAGATATCCTTGCTGTTATTAAGACACTTATTGATATTCGTAATGGTATTGGTATGGTGGATGATATTGATCACTTAGGTAATCGCCGAGTAAGAAGTGTAGGCGAGATGGCTGAAAATCAATTTAGAGTTGGATTGGTTCGTGTAGAACGTGCCGTTAAAGAACGCTTAAGTTTGGTAGAATCAGAAAACTTAATGCCACAGGATTTAATTAATGCTAAACCTGTTTCGGCTGCTATTAAAGAATTCTTTGGCTCAAGCCAACTTTCTCAATTTATGGATCAAGTAAATCCTCTTTCTGGGGTAACACATAAACGCCGTGTTTCAGCATTAGGCCCTGGTGGTTTAACGCGTGAGCGTGCAGGTTTTGAAGTGCGTGACGTACATACAACCCACTATGGTCGTGTATGTCCAATTGAAACCCCTGAAGGCCCGAATATCGGTTTGATTAATTCACTATCAGTTTATGCTCGTACTAATGATTATGGCTTTATTGAAACGCCATGTCGTAAAGTGGTTGACGGACGAGTTACTGACGAAATTGAGTATTTATCAGCGATTGAAGAAGTTGATCAGTATATTGCGCAATCAACAGTAGCTGTTGATGAAAAGGGTAATATTACTGCTGATTTAGTACCATGTAGACATCAGAATGAGTTTTCATTAACTACCCCTGATAAAATTAACTATATGGATGTTTCACCTAAGCAGATTGTATCCGTAGCTGCCTCATTAATTCCTTTCCTTGAGCATGATGACGCGAACCGAGCTTTGATGGGTTCAAATATGCAGCGCCAGGCTGTACCGACTTTACGCTCTGAAAAACCGCTAGTTGGGACGGGTATGGAACGCACAGTAGCTTCTGATTCTGGTGTCTCCGTAGTTGCTAAGCGGGGTGGTATTATTGATTTAGTAGATGCCTCAAGAATCGTTGTTCGTGTTAATGATGAAGAGACGAGTGCTGGCGAAACTGGCGTAGACATCTATAATTTAACTAAGTACTTCCGTTCCAATCAGGACACTTGTATTAATCAGCGTCCAATTGTAGCGAAAGGAGATAAGATACGTCGTGGTGATGTATTGGCTGATGGCCCTTGTACAGATATGGGCGAATTGGCCTTAGGTCAAAACCTGCTTGTAGCCTTTATGCCTTGGAATGGTTATAACTTTGAGGATTCCATATTAATTTCAGAAAGAATTGTTCAAGAGGAGCGGTTTACAACTATCCATATCGAAGAGCTAACTTGTATAGCACGTGATACCAAATTAGGTACCGAAGAAATTACCGCGGATATCCCTAATGTTGGTGAATCGGCCTTAGCTAGCCTTGATGAATCTGGTGTTGTTTATATTGGCGCAGAAGTTAATGCCGGTGATATTTTAGTTGGTAAAGTAACACCAAAAGGTGAAACCCAGCTTACGCCAGAAGAAAAACTACTTCGTGCTATTTTCGGTGAAAAAGCGTCTGATGTAAAAGATTCTTCTCTACGAGTTCCTTCTGGTATGAATGGTACAGTAATAGATGTACAGGTATTTACGCGCGATGGTCTCGAAAAAGACGAGCGGGCGAAAAGTATTGAAGAAGAACACTTAGCACGTGTGCGTAAGGACTTAATCGATGAGCGACGTATTCGTGAAGAAGATATCTATCATAGGGTGTTTAATTTATTGCTAAATAAATCTGCCACAGGTGGCCCAAGCAATATTAAAGCAGGCACTAAAATCTCGGAAGATTACCTAAACTCAATTACTAGAGAGAAATGGTTTGATATTCGAGTTGACGATGATGCAATAAGCCAACAACTAGAGCAACTTTCTAAGCAGCTTGAATTGTTGAGCAAAGAAATGGAAAAACGCTTTAATGATAGTCGTAAAAAAATAGTTCAAGGTGATGATTTAGCACCAGGCGTCTTAAAGATTGTTAAAGTTTACCTTGCTGTTAAACGTCGTATTCAGCCAGGTGATAAAATGGCAGGACGGCATGGAAATAAAGGGGTAATTTCAATTGTGGTCCCTGTTGAAGATATGCCTTATATGGAAGATGGTACAGCTGTAGATATTGTATTAAATCCACTTGGCGTACCTTCTCGGATGAATATTGGACAGGTTTTAGAGACTCACTTAGGTCTCGCAGCAAAAGGATTAGGTAATCGAATTGCTAACTTAATTGACGAGGAGCGTCCTCTTAAAGAGATACGCAACTTTTTAGATGAGATTTATAACCATGATGGAATGCAGCGAGTGAATTTAGACTCTTTAAATGAAAGTCAATTAAAATTGCTGGCTGATAATCTAAGAAATGGTGTACCGATGGCAACGCCGGTATTTGATGGTGCTTCAGAAGCTGAAATTAAATCGATGTTAGAACTTGCTGGCCTACCAGCTGATGGTAAAACAACATTAATTGATGGGCGAACTGGTCGTAAATTTGATAACCCAGTAACGGTTGGTTACATGTACATGCTAAAGCTCAACCACTTAGTTGATGACAAAATGCATGCTCGTTCTACTGGATCTTACAGCCTTGTCACCCAGCAACCATTAGGTGGAAAAGCACAATTTGGTGGTCAGCGGTTTGGGGAAATGGAAGTTTGGGCGCTTGAAGCATATGGTGCTGCTTATACGTTACAAGAAATGTTAACAGTTAAATCAGACGATGTCGGAGGACGAACTAAGATCTATAAAAATATAGTTGATGGTGATCATCGTATGGATCCTGGAATGCCCGAATCCTTCAATGTGTTATTAAAAGAGATTCGAGCTCTAGGTATTGATATTGAATTAGACCATGACTAATTACTCAGTGATGTATTCTGACAACTAATTTTTGGAGGCATAGATTTGGCTACTCTAAGCGGTAATCCCATGAGAAAAGCACCGGTAATGAGTGACTTACTAGGTATTCTTAAACAGCAAGGTCAAAGTGAAGAATTTGACGCAATTAAAATTGCACTGGCTTCGCCTGATTTAATACGTTCTTGGTCGTATGGTGAAGTAAAGAAACCAGAAACAATTAATTATCGGACTTTTAAACCAGAGCGAGATGGTTTATTTTGTGCAAAGACATTTGGACCTATTAAAGATTATGAGTGCTTATGTGGAAAATATAAGCGCTTAAAACACCGTGGTGTAATCTGTGAAAAATGTGGTGTTGAGCTTGCATTGGCAAAAGTACGACGTGAGCGTATGGGCCATATTGAATTAGCAAGCCCAGTAGCACATATATGGTTCTTAAAATCATTACCTTCTCGGATTGGTCTACTACTTGATATGACTTTAAGAGACATTGAGCGTGTTCTTTACTTTGAAGCGTTTGTTGTTGTTGATCCTGGCATGACAGAATTAGAACGTAGGCAATTGTTAAATGATGAAGCCTACTTAGAAGCCATGGAAGAGTACGGTGATGAATTTGACGCACGCATGGGTGCTGAAGCAATCCGTGAATTGCTTCGTCAAATTGATTTAGAAGAAGAAATTAAATCATTACGTGAAGAGCTACCATTAACTAATTCTGAAACTAAAGTTAAGAAAATTACTAAACGATTAAAGCTACTTGAGGCTTTTTATGAATCGGGTAATAAACCAGAGTGGATGATTATGGATGTCTTACCGGTTTTACCACCGGATTTACGTCCATTAGTACCGCTCGATGGTGGTCGTTTTGCAACATCTGACTTAAATGATTTATATCGTCGAGTTATTAACCGTAATAATCGTTTAAAACGCTTATTAGACCTTAATGCGCCTGATATCATTGTCCGCAATGAAAAACGTATGTTACAAGAATCTGTAGACGCTCTACTTGATAATGGTCGTCGTGGTCGTGCTATTACTGGTACCAATAAACGACCTTTAAAATCGTTAGCAGATATGATTAAAGGAAAGCAAGGTCGTTTCCGCCAAAATCTGTTAGGTAAGCGTGTTGATTATTCCGGTCGTTCAGTTATCGTTGTTGGACCTACTTTACGTCTACATCAATGCGGTTTGCCAAAGAAAATGGCTTTAGAGCTCTTTAAACCGTTTATTTTTAGTAAGCTCGAATTTAGAGGCTTAGCTACTACCATTAAAGCAGCTAAAAAAATGGTAGAAAGAGAAGAACCTGTTGTTTGGGATATTCTGGAAGACGTTATTCGAGAGCATCCAATCTTATTAAACCGGGCACCAACTTTACACCGCTTAGGTATTCAAGCGTTTGAGCCTGTACTAATTGAAGGAAAAGCTATTCAGCTGCATCCGCTAGTTTGTACAGCTTATAATGCTGACTTCGACGGTGACCAGATGGCTGTGCATATTCCACTTACTCTAGAAGCACAGCTAGAAGCTCGTTCTTTAATGATGTCGACTAACAATATATTATCACCAGCTAGCGGTGAGCCAATTATTGTACCTAGTCAGGACGTTGTTTTAGGTCTCTACTATTTAACTCGCGAGCGTGTTAATGCGAAAGGCGAAGGTAAATTCTTTGCTAGTGCGCAAGAAGCACAGAATTTCTATGAAGCTGGCCTCATTGATTTACATGCAAAAGTTAAAATTCGCATGCCTGTAGAAGTAGAAGAAGAAGGTGGCGATGAGGGTGAGGGCGAAGAAGGAAGTGGTGAACGTCGAGTTAAATATGAACTTATCGAAACAACTGTAGGCCGAGGCATTTTATCAGATATTTTGCCAAAAGGTATGTCATTTGATCAAATTAATCGTCCTATGACCAAAAAGGCAATATCAAAAGTAGTTGATAGTTGTTATCGCAAATTTGGCTTAAAAGAAACAGTTATTTTTGCTGACCAACTGATGTATATGGGCTTTAAATTTGCAACCCGAGCCGGGGCATCTATTGGTATTGAAGATATGGAAATACCAGAAGATAAAGCCAATATTATCGAGCAAGCAGATAATGAAGTACGTGAAATCGAGTCCCAATATCGCTCAGGTTTGGTAACAAACGGGGAGCGTTACAATAAAGTTATCGATATATGGTCGCGTACAAATGAAATGGTTGCCAAATCGATGATGACTCGCATTGCAACAGAAGAAGTAGTTGATGGTGAAGGGAAAACCATAAGACAAGCTTCATTTAATCCAATCTTTATGATGGCTGACTCAGGTGCGCGGGGTTCTGCAGCACAGATTCGACAGCTAGCAGGTATGCGTGGATTAATGGCTGCGCCCGACGGTTCAATCATTGAGACTCCTATTACTGCGAATTTCCGAGAAGGTCTAAATGTCTTCCAATACTTTATTTCGACCCACGGTGCTCGTAAAGGTCTAGCGGATACAGCATTAAAGACTGCGAACTCAGGTTACTTAACTCGGCGCTTAGTTGATGTGGCGCAAGACGTAGTAATTACTGAAGAAGATTGCGGTACAGATCAGGGCATCCTTATGCAGCCGCTAATTGAAGGCGGGGATATTGTTGAGCCTTTACATGAGCGCGTTCTAGGTCGTGTTGTTGCTAAAGATGTTTACATTCCAAATCAAAGTGAGCCTATTGTAACAGCCGGCACTCTTTTAGATGAAGAGTTAGTTGAAAAACTTGAACGTTACAGTGTTGATCAGGTACTTGTTCGCTCACCAATAGAATGTAAAACACGTTTTGGACTTTGTGCTAAATGCTATGGTCGTGATCTAGCTAGAGGACACTTAGTTAATACTGGTGAAGCAGTAGGTATTATTGCGGCACAGTCAATTGGGGAACCTGGTACTCAGTTAACCATGAGAACCTTCCACATTGGGGGAGCGGCCTCAAGAGCAACTGCAGCTAACAATATTCAAATTAAAAATAAAGGTGTTATTCGTTTACATAATATTAAAACTGTAACACATGCTAATGGTAATCTTGTTGCTGTATCTCGCTCAGGTGAAGTGTCTATCGTTGACGATTTTGGCCGAGAGAGAGAGCGCTACAAGCTGCCTTACGGAGCGGTATTGACTGTACAAGATAATACAGCTGTTGAAGCAGGCCAGATTATTGCAAGCTGGGATCCACATACCCACCCTGTTATCTCTGAAGTTAGTGGACGATTGAAATTTATTGACCTTATTGAAGGTATAACAATGAATCGTCAAACTGACGAAATTACAGGATTAAGCAACATCGTAGTAACGGATGCTAAACAACGAAGTGCCTTAGGCCGAGATATGCGTCCAATGGTGAAGTTAGTATCTGATGACGGTGAAGAAATTTTCTTGGCAGGTACGAATGTACCGGCTCAATATTATTTGCCAGTAGATGCAATCATTAACTTTGAGGATGGTAGTGAGGTAGGTGTAGGGGACGTTATTGCCCGTATACCACAAGAACGCTCTAAGACTCGTGATATCACAGGGGGCTTACCTCGAGTAGCTGACTTGTTTGAAGCACGTAAACCTAAAGATGCTGCTGTAATGGCTGAAATTTCAGGAATAGTGAATTTTGGTAAGGAAACAAAAGGTAAGCGTCGCCTAATTATTACTGAGTCAGAGAATAAATCACATGAAGAGCTCATACCTAAGTGGCGTCATATATCAGTATTTGAGGGTGAACATGTTGAGCGTGGTGAGATTATAGCTGAAGGCCCATTAAATCCACATGATATCTTACGACTATTGGGTGTAGGCGCATTAGCAAATTATATTGTTAATGAAGTGCAGGACGTATATCGGTTACAAGGTGTAAAAATTAATGATAAGCATATTGAAACGATCGTTCGACAAATGCTGCGTAAACGTGTAATTACCTACGCTGGTGACTCCAAATTCCTGGTTGGTGAACAGGTAGAAGAAAGTGTGATGTTGCAAGAAAATGATAAACTTGCAGAAGCAAACAAGGAGCTAGCAAGAGGAATACCAATATTGTTAGGTATTACAAAAGCTTCTTTAGCAACAGAATCCTTTATCTCTGCTGCATCCTTCCAAGAAACAACTCGCGTATTAACTGAAGCAGCAGTGAGTGGAAAGGTGGATGATTTACGTGGGTTAAAAGAAAATGTTATGGTTGGTCGTCTAATTCCGGCAGGAACTGGATATACCTATCATCAAAAACGAAAAGCAAAACGTGCAAAAGTGGCAGGAAATGAGCATAATACGCATACAGTGACTGCAAGTGACGTGGAACATGCACTTAGCGAAGCATTGAATGCTGATAATCATGATCATTAATTCGGATTAAACAATAGCAGATTTGCTTGACAAATCTGCTATCCCTATATAGAATCCGGCCTCCTTATGCATTCGAAATATGACCAAAAAAATTCGGAGTTAAGAATAAATGGCTACTATTAACCAGTTAGTAAGAAAGCCTCGGGTACAAGCAAAAAAGAAAAGTAATGTCCCTGCGCTAGAATCATGTCCCCAACGTCGTGGCGTATGCACACGTGTCTATACAACTACACCCAAAAAACCTAACTCAGCGATGCGTAAGGTAACTCGTGTTCGGCTCACAAATGGTTTTGAAGTAACTTCCTATATTGGTGGTGAGGGACACAATTTACAGGAGCACTCTGTAGTGCTAATACGAGGTGGACGTGTTAAAGACTTACCAGGTGTGCGCTATCATACTATTCGTGGAAGTCTAGATACCTCAGGTGTCAATGATCGTAAGCAAGGACGTTCTAAATACGGAACCAAAAAGCCCAAAGATAAGAAATAATTGATAGTAGGAATGTGAAATGCCTAGAAGAAGAGAAGTCCCTAAACGCGAAATTTTGCCTGATCCAAAATATCATAGTGAATTATTGGCGAAATTTATCAATGTATTAATGGTAAGCGGTAAAAAATCAACTGCTGAAAAAATTATATACGGTGCCTTAGCCCAATTAGCTGATCGAGTTAAAAAAGCGAAAAAGCATGATGAAGAAGGCGGTGAAAGTGGCAGTGCTACTGGTACAAACCTCGTCTTACGATATTTTGAGCAAGCACTTGATAATGTTAGGCCTACTGTTGAAGTTCGTTCACGACGAGTAGGTGGCGCAACTTATCAAGTTCCAGTTGAAGTTCGTACCGATCGTAGCATAGCTTTGGGTATGCGTTGGATTGTTCAAGCTGCTCGTTCACGTGGTGAAAAAGGAATGATGCTACGTTTAGCTGGCGAACTTATGGATGCTTATGAAAATAAAGGCTCTGCTGCTAAGAAACGTGAAGATACTCATAAAATGGCTAAAGCTAACCAAGCTTTTGCACATTTTAGATGGAACTAAGAGAGGTAATCCGTGTCTACTCCATTAGAACTTTACAGAAATATAGGAATTGCGGCTCACGTTGATGCTGGTAAAACCACCACAACTGAGCGCGTCTTATTTTATACAGGTATGTCCCATAAAATTGGTGAGGTTCATGATGGCGCTGCAACAATGGACTGGATGGTCCAGGAGCAGGAGCGCGGTATTACTATAACATCTGCGGCTACCACTTGCTATTGGCAAGGCATGGATAAGCAATATCCCAAACACCGTATTAATATTATTGATACCCCCGGGCACGTAGACTTTATGATTGAAGTAGAGCGCTCTCTACGTGTTCTTGATGGTGCAATTGTTGTATTTGATGCTGTATCAGGTGTGGAACCTCAATCAGAAACAGTATGGCGCCAAGCTGATAAATACGGTGTGCCCAGAATTGTATTTGTAAACAAGATGGATCGCATGGGGGCTAATTTCTTACGGGTAGTTAGCCAAATTAAACAACGCCTTGGCTCAAATCCAGTAGTTTTACAACTACCCATTGGTTCAGAAGACGCTTTTGTTGGTGTAATTGATTTGATTAAAATGAAAGCGATTCACTGGGATGAAGAAAGTAAAGGAATGTCGTTTGAATATAAAGATATTCCAGCAGAAATGTTATCTCAGTGCGAAGAGTATAGAGCTAAAATTATTGAAGCTGCAGCTGAAGCTACTGAAGAATTGATGGAAAAATATTTAGAAGGCGAAGAATTTAACGAAAAAGAAATAAAAGATGCTCTTCGTCAACTTACAGTGACTAATAAAATTGTACCTGTTTTTTGTGGTTCAGCTTTTAAAAATAAAGGTGTTCAAGCAGTGTTAGATGGCGTTGTTGACTATCTGCCATCACCAATCGATATCCCTGCAATTAAAGGTCATGATGAAGATGGTGATGAAGTAAATCGTAAAACTTCTTATGATGAACCATTTTCTGCACTTGCGTTTAAGATTGCAACAGATCCTTTTGTGGGTACACTAACTTATTTTCGTGCTTATTCAGGCGTGCTTAAAAGTGGTGATACCATTTATAATTCTGTAAAAGGTAAAAAAGAACGTATCGGCCGTATATTGCAAATGCATGCTAACTCACGTGAGGAAATCAAAGAAGTACGAGCAGGAGACATTGCAGCAGCAGTAGGACTAAAAACAGTAACGACCGGTGATACGCTGTGTGATATTGATAAACCCGTAATACTTGAACGCATGGATTTCCCGGATCCAGTAATTGCAGTGGCTGTAGAGCCAAAAACTAAAGCTGACCAAGAGAAAATGGGAATTGCCTTAGGTAAACTAGCCCAGGAAGATCCATCTTTCCGTGTTCATACCGATGAAGAGTCAGGTCAGACAATTATTGAAGGTATGGGCGAGCTTCATTTAGAAATTATTGTTGATCGCATGAAACGTGAATTTAACGTTGAAGCAAATGTTGGTAAACCACAAGTAGCTTATCGAGAAACAATTAAGCAGTCAGTCGAGCAAGAAGGCAAATTCGTACGTCAATCAGGTGGTCGTGGTCAGTATGGTCATGTTTGGCTTAAAATTGAGCCGCAAGAACAAGGTAAAGGGTATGAGTTCGTTAACGCTATTGTTGGTGGTGTAATACCAAAAGAATATATTCCAGCAGTAGATAAAGGTGTTCAGGAACAATTACAAAATGGTGTTATTGCTGGCTACCCTGTTGTTGATGTAAAAGTAACTCTATTTGATGGTTCATATCATGAAGTGGATTCAAGTGAAATGGCATTTAAAATTGCTGGTTCACAATGCTTCAAGCAAGGAGCTCTTAAAGCAAAACCAGTTCTTCTTGAACCAATAATGAGTGTTGAAGTTGTAACTCCTGAAGATTACATGGGCGATGTGATGGGCGACTTAAATCGCCGAAGGGGTATGGTACAAGGTATGGAAGATTCACCAGCTGGTAAGATAATTCGAGCAGAAGTTCCGTTAGCTGAAATGTTTGGCTATGCAACTGATGTCCGTTCTATAAGCCAGGGTCGTGGAACATTTTCTATGGAATTTGCACGATACGCTGAAGCGCCTTCGAATATTGCTGAAGCGATAATTAAGAAACAATAAGTTACGAGGTATTGAAATGGCGAAGGAAAAGTTTGAACGTAAGAAGCCACACGTGAATGTGGGAACGATTGGTCACGTAGACCATGGTAAGACGACGCTGACAGCAGCGATTACAACGATTATGGCAAAGAAGTTTGGTGGGACAGCAAAAGCCTATGATCAAATTGACGCGGCACCAGAAGAGCGTGAGCGTGGTATTACGATTTCTACTGCGCATGTTGAATATGAATCAGCAAATCGCCACTATGCACACGTAGATTGTCCAGGGCATGCGGATTATGTAAAGAACATGATTACAGGTGCGGCTCAAATGGACGGTGCAATTTTGGTTGTTTCTGCAGCCGATGGTCCTATGCCACAAACACGCGAGCACATTTTATTATCACGTCAAGTTGGTGTACCTTACATTGTTGTTTTCTTAAACAAAGCAGACATGGTTGATGATGCTGAGTTATTAGAGCTTGTTGAGATGGAAGTTCGTGACTTATTAAGCAGCTATGAGTTTCCTGGTGATGATATTCCAATTGTTGTTGGTTCAGCGTTAAAAGCGCTTGAAGGTGATACCAGTGAGATTGGTGTTGCAGCGATTGAGAAGCTTGTTGATACAATGGATTCTTATATTCCTGAGCCTGTGCGTAACATTGATAAAAGTTTCTTGTTACCCATTGAAGATGTGTTTTCAATTTCAGGACGTGGCACAGTTGTTACCGGTCGAATTGAGAGCGGTATTGTTAAAGTGGGTGAAGAAGTTGAGATTGTTGGTATTCGAGATACCACCAAAACCACTTGTACAGGTGTTGAGATGTTCCGTAAATTACTTGACGAAGGTCGTGCAGGTGATAACGTGGGTATCTTATTACGTGGTACAAAACGTGATGAAGTTGAGCGTGGTCAGGTGTTAGCAAAACCAGGTACTATCAAGCCTCATACTAAGTTTGAAGCTGAAGTATATGTGCTTTCAAAAGATGAAGGTGGTCGTCATACACCATTTTTCAATGGCTACCGCCCACAGTTTTACTTCAGAACTACAGACGTAACAGGTTCTTGTGACCTGCCTGAAGGTGTGGAAATGGTTATGCCAGGTGATAACGTTCAATTGACTGTACATCTGCACTCTCCCATTGCAATGGATGAGGGATTACGCTTCGCAATTCGTGAAGGTGGTCGTACTGTCGGGGCCGGTGTCGTTGCAAAAATTATTGAGTGAGTAAGATGAGTAACAATCAAAATATTAAAATTCGCTTAAAGTCATTTGATCATCGTTTAATCGATACATCGACTCGCGAAATTGTTGAAACAGCAAAGCGTACAGGGGCTCAAATTAGGGGCCCTATTCCCCTTCCTATTAAGAAGGAAAAATTCACTGTATTGATTTCGCCACATGTTAATAAAGATGCACGCGATCAATACGAATTACGAACCCACAAACGTCTAGTAGTAATCGTACATCCAACTGAGAAAACAGTGGATGCCTTAATGAAACTAGACCTAGCTGCCGGGGTCGATGTTCAGATAAGCCTAGATGATGAGTAATCATCATAAGGCAATGGATACTAAAGAGGTATTACTATGACGACATTAGGGTTAATTGGCAGAAAGGTAGGAATGACACGTATCTTTACAGATGCTGGTGTTTCTATACCTGTTTCTGTAATAGAGGTACTACCCAACCGGATTTCCCAGTTAAAAACTTTAGAAAATGATGGCTATACTGCTATTCAGCTAACTGCAGGTGAAAAAAAAGCTAGCCGAGTTAGCAAGCCCCTTGCCGGACATTTTGCAAAAGTACAAATTGAGGCAGGAGATGCGGTAGGTGAATTTATTGTACCATCTGTTGATGAATTTCAAGCAGGTCAAGTTATTAATGTTTCTGACATATTTACAAATGGCCAGTTTGTGGATGTGTGCGGAACATCAAAGGGTAAAGGTTTTGCTGGTACTGTAAAGCGTTACAATTTCCGTACCCAAGACGCTACACATGGTAATTCTAGATCACATAGAGTACCGGGATCTATTGGGCAAAATCAGACGCCTGGTAGAGTATTTAAAGGTAAAAAAATGGCTGGTCAAATGGGTAATGTCCGTTGTACCACACAAAATTTAGAATTAGTGCGTGTTGATGCAGAACGTAATTTGCTGCTCATTAAAGGTGCAATTCCTGGTTGTCCAGGTGCTAAAGTGCGCGTAACGCCAGCTGTTAAAAAGAAAGCAAGGGGAGAATAATGGAACTTATTACGAAAGATACCAATACTTCCTTAAAGGTGAACGAGCAAATTTTTGATTACAATTATAATGAAGGTTTAATCCATCAAGCAGTTGTAACTTTCATGAATAATGCCCGTAGTGGTAACAGCGCGCAGAAAACTCGTGCAGAGGTAAGAGGCGGTGGCAAAAAGCCTTGGAATCAAAAAGGAACAGGTAGAGCTCGTGCCGGAACTATTCGTAGTCCATTGTGGCGGAGCGGCGGAGTGACTTTTGCTTCTAAAAAAAGAGATTATAGCCAAAAATTAAATAAAAAAATGTACAAAAGGGCATTACGTAGTATAATCTCTGAACTTTATCGCAATGGTAATCTAATTGTTGTTGATGATTTCCAATGTAACTCACATAAAACTAAAGATTTTATTGCGAAAGTAAGTGAATTTGAACTCACTAATGCATTAATTGTAATGGATGAAATAGGTGAGCAAGAATATTTAGGTTCACGAAATTTAGCTGATTTTGATATTTGTGATGTTATATCTGTAGACCCTGTAAATTTACTACGATTTGAAAAGGTAGTTATGACTAGTGGCGCAGTTAAACGACTTGAGGAGTTATTACAATGAATGCTGAACGCATAATAATGGTTCTGCGTGAGCCCCACACTTCTGAAAAGTCTACAATAATGGCTGAAAAATTTAAGCAATTTACATTTAAAGTATTGCCTACAGCTACTAAGTCAGAGATAAAAAAAGCAGTGGAACAGATGTTTAACGTCAAAGTTAAAAGTGTGTCAGTCATAAATGTTTCTGGCAAGCAGAAACGCTTTAGACAATTACAAGGTAAAAGAAGTGATTGGAAAAAAGCTTATGTTTCTCTGCATGAAAATTATGATATTGACTTTAGCTTGGCAGAATAAGGCAGATTAAGATGGCTCTTTTAAAATCTAAACCCACCTCACCGGGTAAGCGTGGTGAGCTAAAGGTTGTACATCATAATATTCACAAAGGACAACCACATGCCGCTTTAGTTGAAAAATTAAATAAAACTGGCGGACGTAATAATTATGGTCGTATTACCGTTCGTCACATTGGCGGCGGAACTCGATCTAAATATAGAATTATTGATTTTAAACGTAATAAAGATGGTGTTGAAGCTAAAGTTGAACGCTTAGAATACGATCCTAATCGCTCAGCTCTTATTGCTCTTATTGTGTATAATGATGGGGAACGACGTTATATTATTGCTCCCTCTAATTTAGAAGTTGGAGCTGTTGTTGTAAGTGGTGAAGATGCCCCAATTAGTGTAGGTAATTGCCTTCCTCTTCGTAATATCCCTGTGGGTACTACTATTCATTGCGTAGAATTAAAACCTGGAAAAGGTGCACAGCTTTTACGTAGTGCAGGTTGTAGTGGGCAGATTGTTGCTAAAGAAGGTGTTTATGCCACATTGAAATTACGATCTGGTGAAATGCGCAAAGTGTTAACTTCATGTCGAGCAGTCATTGGTGAAGTTAGTAATAGCGAACATAGCTTACGTAGTCTTGGAAAAGCCGGTGCAAAACGTTGGCGTGGTATTAGACCGACTGTGCGCGGGGTAGCTATGAATCCAGTTGATCATCCTCATGGAGGGGGCGAGGGAAGGACTTCAGGCGGCCGTCATCCAGTAACACCTTGGGGTGTTCCTACTAAAGGGTACAAAACTAGGAGCAATAAGCGGACTGATCGCTTTATTGTAAGACGACGCAAAAAGAAATAATTAGTTAAGAGGATATTAAGGTGCCACGTTCCATAAGAAAAGGTCCATTTATAGATCGACACTTATTAAAGAAAATAGAATTGGCGAATCAGACAAAGTCTAAAAAACCGATTAAAACTTGGTCTAGACGTTCGACAATTATTCCTGAAATGATTGAACATACTATTGCTGTTCATAATGGTAAAGTACATGTTCCTGTCTATATTACTGATAATATGGTCGGTCACAAGTTAGGTGAGTTTGCTATGACTCGAACATTTAAAGGGCATTCTGGTGACAGAAAGGCTAAAGGTAAATAAGAGGTCATGATGGAAGTTACAGCTAAATTAAGTAATGCACCTCTATCTGCCCAAAAAGGTAGATTGATTGCGGATCTAATTCGTGGTCTAAGTGTTTCAAAGGCACTCGATGTATTGCGCTTCACTCCAAAAAAGGGTGCAAAGTATATGTTAAAATTATTAGAGTCAGCGATTGCTAATGCTGAAAATAATAATGGTGCTGATATTGACGAGCTAAAAGTTGGAACTGTCTGTGTGGATGAGGCTGCTACTTTTAAAAGAATTAGTCCACGTGCCAAAGGAAGAGCAAATCGCATTTGCAAACGCAATTGCCACATTTTAATTAAAGTATCTGACGGGGTATAGCATAATGGGACAGAAAGTAAACCCAATAGGTATTCGTTTAGGTATTACTAAAGACTGGAACTCTAAATGGTACGCCAGTAAAACGTTTGCCAAATTATTAAACGAAGATATTAACTTAAGAAAAGATCTCAAGAAAAAATTTATGGGCGCTGCCGTCAGCCGTATTCGAATTGAAAGACCAGCTAATAACGCCGTAATTACTATCTATAGTGCTAGACCTGGTGTACTAATTGGTAAAAAAGGTGGTGGTATTGAGGGTCTACGCAGTGAGATCGCAGCTAAGTTAAACGTACCTGTTCATTTGAATATTGAAGAAGTTCGAAAACCTGAACTAGATTCTGTTTTAGTTGCAGAGAGTATTGCTCAACAATTAGAACAGCGAGTGATGTTTAGAAGAGCAATGAAGAGGGCTGTAACTTCGGCTATGAAAGCTGGCGCGAAAGGAATTAAAATTTGCGTTAGTGGCCGTCTTGGCGGAGCTGAAATTGCTCGTAGCGAATGGTATCGTGAAGGACGAGTTCCCTTACATACTTTTCGAGCAGACGTTGATTATGGTACTGCAGAAGCAAAAACAACTTACGGTATTATTGGTGTTAAAGTATGGATCTTTAAAGGTGAAGTACTACCACAAAAAAATCGTAACGTTGAAAGCAGTAAATGAATGAGGATTGTTTATCATGTTACAGCCTAAACGTACTAAATATAGAAAACAAATGAAAGGTCGCAACCGCGGTCTAGCATTGAAAGGTAGTAAAGTCAGTTTTGGTGAATTTGGTTTAAAAGCTTTAGAACGTGGACGTTTAACTGCTCGCCAAATTGAAGCAGCTCGACGTGCCATGACTCGTCACATTAAACGTGGAGGAAAAATATGGATTCGTGTTTTTCCAGATAAACCAATTACGCAAAAACCACTTGAAGTTCGTCAAGGTAAAGGTAAAGGAAGCGTTGAATATTGGGTTGCTCAAATTCAACCAGGAAAGGTTTTGTTTGAAATGGAAGGTGTGACTAGAGAGTTGGCTATGGAAGCTTTTAATCTAGCGAAAGCAAAATTACCTTTCAAAGTTATCTTTGAAGAACGGAAGGTGATGTAATGAAAGACAATAGCGAATTAAGAAAGCTTTCTCAAGAGCAGTTAAATGAAGAGTTACTTGATTTAAGAAAGTTACAGTTTAAATTAAGAATGCAAAAAGCAAATGGTTTATTAGAAAAAACTCATCCTATTAAAGAGACGAGACGAGCCATTGCTAGAGTAAAAACAATTATGACGGAAAAGGTTGGAAAGACTTATGTCGAAAAATAGTGAATCTAGTGCCAGAACGCTGGTTGGAAAAATCGTTAGCGATAAGATGCAAAAAACTATTGTAGTCATGGTCGAGCGTACAGTAAAGCATCCTAAGTACGGCAAAATTATAAAGAAAAGAACTAAATTACATGCCCATGATGAAAATGAGATAGGCAAAATCGGCAATACTGTTAAGATTCGTGAATCTCGACCTCTCTCAAAGACAAAAAGTTGGGTTCTTGTTGAAGTTATTTCTTAATAGGTTGTAACGACTTTTAAAATCCAAAAAGGGCTGATATAATCAGCCACCTTTTTCTGGTCGTATTAAGAACTGGAGTTTATTATGATACAAATGCAGACGGTGCTTGATGTTGCTGATAACAGCGGCGCGCGCAAAGTGATGTGTATCAAAGTGCTAGGGGGATCTCATCGTCGCTATGCACGAGTAGGGGATGTCATTAAAGTTAGTATTAAAGATGCCATTCCTAGAAGTAAAGTAAAAAAGGGTGCAGTCATGAAGGCTGTAGTGGTTAGAACTAGCCAAGGCGTTCGCCGCGATGATGGTTCACTTATTCGCTTTGATGGAAACGCAGCTGTTCTTTTAAATAACCAAAACGAGCCTATTGGTACCCGTATATTTGGTCCAGTAACACGCGAATTAAGAGAGAAATTTATGAAAATTATCTCTTTAGCCGCAGAAGTATTGTAAAAGGATAAAATTATGAAGCGTATCCGTTCTGGCGATACAGTCATTGTTATCACTGGTAAGAGTAAAGGGCATATTGGCAAGGTAAACCGTGTATTTAGCGACTCAGTGGTTGTTGAAGGTGCCAATTTGATTAAGAAACATATTAAGCCTAATCCACAGGTCAATGATAAGGGTGGCATTCGCTCTATTGAAGCACCGCTGCATATTTCTAATGTCGCCTTATATAATCCTGCTTCTAAAAAAGCAGATAAAGTAGGTTTTAGAAACATAGAAAAAGATGGTAAAACATACAAAGTTAGATATTTCAAGTCTAACGATGAAGTAGTTGACTTAATCTAATTACGTAGGTGGCGGGAAATGGCAAGACTTAAAGAATATTATAATAGCGAAGTAGTTGAAATGATGATGAAGAAGTTCGGCTACAAAAGCGTAATGCAAGTCCCAAAAATTGTTAAAATAACATTGAATATGGGTGTTGGTGAAGCAGTAGGTGATAAAAAGGTTATGAATCATGCTGTTGAAGATATGACTTTAATTGCTGGTCAAAAACCAATTATTACTAAAGCTCGAAAATCATTAGCTGGTTTTAAAATTCGTGAAGGCTGGCCTATTGGCTGCAAAGTTACTTTACGAAAAAAACAAATGTATGAATTTTTAGATAGACTTATTAGTATCGCTTTACCACGCGTTCGTGATTTTCGTGGCCTCAGTCCAAAATCTTTTGATGGTACAGGTAACTATAGTATGGGTTTAAGCGAGCAGATCGTTTTTCCTGAAATTGATTTTGATAAAACTGACGGAATTAGAGGCTTAGATATTTGCATAACGACTAGTGCTAAAACGAACGAAGAAGCAAAAGCGTTATTAGAGGCATTTAATCTACCTTTAAAAGACAGAGACAAACATTAAAGAAGGGTATTACCGTGGCTAAAAAATCAATGCTCGAACGAGAAAAAAAGCGTGCAAAGCTGGTTGATAAATATTTTGAAAGACGAGTTGAATTAAAAAATTTAATCAAAACATCAAAAGATTTTGATACAATAATGGATGCACAAGAGCAGTTAGCAAAACTGCCTGTTAATTCTAATCCGGTCCGTCATAGCACTCGATGCCAACAATGTGGCCGGCCTCACGCCGTATATAAAAAGTTTGGGCTTTGCAGAATTTGCTTACGGCAACAATTAATGAATGGTAATGTTACTGGCGGTCGTAAATCTAGCTGGTAATATCAAGACTATTGGAGAAAAAGAGTGAGTATGCATGATCCTGTAGCTGATATGCTGACCCGAATTAGAAATGGACAGCAGGCGAAACACCAAAGCGTTACTCTTCATTCATCAAAATTGAAAGAAGAAATTGCTCGTGTATTAAAAGAGGAAGGTTACATAGTAGATTATAGTATTGAGTCTAGTAAGAATAATATTAAAAGTATTACTATCGATTTAAAATATTATCACGGTAGACCAGTAATAGAGCGGATTGAACGTGTAAGTCGTCCTGGCTTAAGAGTTTATAAACCTTTTAATGAGTTGTCAGCTATACCTGGATTTGGAATTGCTATTGTATCAACCTCTAAGGGTGTTATGACTCATGTGGCAGCTAAATCCCAGCGGGTTGGTGGCGAAGTACTTTGTGAAATAGCTTAAAGTTTGCGAGGAATGATATGTCAAGAGTAGCAAAGGCCCCAATTTCCCTACCTAATAATGTAGGGTTAACTGTAACTAAAGAATTAATGACCGTAAAAGGGCCAAAAGGGGAATTAACTCAAGCCTATAATAAGCTAGTTGATATCTCTACTGACGGTTCAAATGTAGTAACATTCAAGCCTGCTTCAAAAGATCCTAAAGGCTGGGCTCATGCTGGTACTGCTAGAGCGTTACTTAATAACATGGTTAAAGGTGTAACAGAAGGTTTCACTATAACTTTGGAATTAGTTGGTGTAGGTTATAGAGCACAAGCTAGTGGAAAAACTGTTAACTTAAGTTTAGGTTTTTCTCACCCTGTAGAATTTAAATTACCTGAAGGGGTAACTGCTGAAACGCCAAATAACACTACTATTAATTTACGTGGTATTGATAAGCAATTATTAGGTCAAGTAGCTGCTGAAATTCGAGCAATTAGAAAACCTGAACCTTATAAGGGTAAAGGTGTTAAATATGCTGGCGAATATATAGCTCGTAAAGAAGCTAAGAAGAAATAGGGTTTAAAAATGAATAAACGAACTTCTCGTGTTCGACGTGGTATGAAAGCTAAAGCAATACAGCGAAATTGCAATCGTCCGCGTCTTGTTGTTTATCGCAGTGCATGCAATATTTATTCTCAGATCGTCATTGGAAGTGAGAAAGGAGATGTTGTTTTAGTTTCTTGTTCAACACTTGATAATGAATTAAAAAATTCATTAAGTGGTACTAAAGTTGAGCAAGCCCAGCAAGTAGGTAAATTACTTGGGGAAAGAGCTAAAGCTAAAGAAATCCTTAATGTAGCTTTTGATCGTTCTGGCTATAGATATCACGGCCGAGTTAAAGCTTTGGCTGATGGTGCGCGTGCAGCTGGTTTGAATTTTTAAAGGAAAAGTAATGGCATTTGATGATTCTAAAGTAAACGAAGGCTACCAAGAGAAATTAGTTTCCGTTACTCGTACAGCTAAAGTTGTAAAGGGTGGTCGCGTTTTTGGCTTTGCTGTTTTAGTTGTAATTGGTGATGGCAAAGGTAAAGTCGGTTTTGGTCGTGGTAAAGCACGTGAGGTTCCAGTAGCAATTCAAAAGGCTATGGAACAAGCACGAAAGAACATGACTTATATTCCATTAGCCGGAAATACTATTCATCACGAAATTACTTGGAATTATGGTGCTTCAAAAGTATTTATGAAACCTGCTAGTGAAGGTACAGGTATTATTGCTGGCGGTGCTATGCGTGCTGTTTTAGAAGTTTTAGGCGTGCAAAATATTTTAGCTAAAAGTATTGGTTCAACTAATCCTAGTAATATTGTAAGGGCTACTATTGGTGCCTTAACTAATATTGGCACTCCTGACTATGTTGCAGCGAAACGCGGTAAGACAATTGAACAAATAACGGCAGATCAGCATGAGTAAAAATATTAAAATTACTTTAGTTAAAAGTATTATTGGTCGTAAGCCTAAGCATATTCAAATTGTTAAACAACTTGGCTTAGGTAAATTAAATAGTTCTGTTATTCATGCAGATAACCCTTGTATTCGTGGGTTAGTGAATGCAGTTGAGTATTTATTGAAAGTCGAGGAGTGTGCTTAAATGAACTTAAATTCACTTTCTCCTGATTATGGTTCACGTACAGCGAAACGTCGTGTAGGTCGTGGAATTGGATCAGGCTTAGGTAAAACTAGTGGCCGAGGTCATAAAGGCCAGAAAGCAAGAGCAGGTGGCTTTCATAAAATAAACTTTGAAGGCGGTCAAATGCCTATTCAACGTCGTCTACCTAAAATGGGCTTTAAATCCCGAAATAGTAAGCTTGTTGATGAAGTTACTTTATCTGAGCTTGCAAAGTTAGACGCTGATATAATTGACATTAATGCTTTAAGAGAGTTTGGTTTAATTAATAAACTTATTAAAGATGTCAAAGTTATTTTATCTGGCGAGATAACTAAACCTTTAAAGATTAAAGGTCTTCGTGCAACCAAGGGTGCACGTGCAGCAATCGAACAAGCAGGTGGAAGCGTAGAAGATTAATATGAATAGCAAAAAACAATTAACTAGCCAAACAAAAGGTGGATTAGCCGAATTAAAAGCTCGGCTTTTATTTGTAGTCCTTGGTATTCTTGTGTATCGATTAGGGGCACATATTCCTGTTCCAGGATTAGATCCACAAAAACTAGCTAACTTTTTTGGAGAACAGCAGAATACTATTTTTGGCTTATTTAATATGTTTTC
The DNA here is from genome assembly GCF_900461525.1 of Legionella busanensis. NCBI lineage: Bacteria > Pseudomonadati > Pseudomonadota > Gammaproteobacteria > Legionellales > Legionellaceae > Legionella > Legionella busanensis. The sequence continues at coordinate 370,781 of NZ_UGOD01000001.1, forward strand.
GGGTGGTGCATTATCTCGAGTTACGGTTTTTGCTATTGGGATAATGCCTTATATTTCTGCCTCTATTATTATTCAACTTTTTTCTGTTGTATCACCTAAGCTTGAGCAATTGAAAAAAGAAGGGGAGTCCGGACGGCGAAAAATAAATCAATACACTCGTTATTTAACTTTAGTTTTATCTATTTTTCAGTCCTTAGGTATGGCACGTTGGTTAGCTGGACAAAATATTGCCTTACATGCTGATATTTTTTTCTATTTCACAGCTGTCGTTACATTAGCTACAGGTACTATGTTTTTGATGTGGCTTGGAGAACAAATTACTGAAAAGGGTGTAGGTAACGGTATTTCGTTAATTATTTTTTCTGGAATTGTTTCTAGTATGCCTAATGCGCTTGCTTCTATTTTTCAGCAAGTCCGTGAAGGGCAAATGCAAGCTCTTACCTTAATCTTAATTGGTTTAATCGTTGTAGTTGTTACAGGTTTTGTTGTCTTCATGGAAAGAGCCCAACGACGAATTCGGGTAAACTATGCTCAACGTACACACGGTAGAAAAGTTTACGCTGCTCAATCTAGCCATTTACCATTAAAGATAAATATGTCTGGCGTTATTCCACCGATTTTTGCTTCTAGCATTATTTTATTACCTGCTACTTTGGCACAATTTTTTGCTAAAGGTAAAGGTATGGACTGGCTTGCAGATATTGGTATGGCACTATCACCTGGCCAACCTCTTTATTTGATAGTTTATGCTATTGCTATTTTGTTTTTTGCTTTTTTCTATGCTGCTCTTGTTTTTAATCCAAAAGACACAGCAGATAATTTAAAGAAGTCTGGCGCTTATATTCCTGGTATTCGTCCTGGTGAGCAAACAACACGTTATATTGATTCAGTCATGACAAGGCTAACGTTAATCGGCGCTATTTATTTAGTTTTAGTATGCTTGTTACCACAAATTCTAATGTATACCTGGCACGTTCCCTTTTACTTTGGCGGGACTTCACTTTTAATCATTGTTGTCGTAATTATGGATTTTGTTGCGCAAGTGCAAGCCCATTTAATGACTCAACAATATGATTCTTTGATGAAAAAGGCCAATTTTAGAGGCACAAAGTTGCCTGGTCTTTTATAAATAAATTTTTTGGAGTTATCAATGAAAGTTAGAGCATCAGTCAAGCGCCTATGCCGAAATTGTAAAATTATTAAGCGAAATGGAATTATTCGTGTTATTTGTAAGGATGCAAGACATAAACAAAAGCAAGGTTAATTATTGCTTGATTTTGTATCAATAAAATAGTATTCTTCTGTCCCTTTCTGGCAGAGCAAAATAACGTACGGAGAGATTAATGGCTCGTATTGCAGGTGTAAATATACCAGATAATAAACATATTGTTATTGCATTAACGTCAATTTATGGTATTGGTAAAACAACTTCAAAAAAATTATGCCAAGCTGTGGGGGTTGATCCTGCCACTAAAGTTTCTCAAATTCCTGAGGAATTGCTTGAGGCATTTCGTGCTGAAATTGCAAAAATGACAATCGAAGGTGATTTACGCCGTGTTGTTACGATGAATATTAAGCGTCTAATGGACTTAGGTTGTTATAGAGGCTTACGTCACCGTCGAGGCCTGCCTTTACGCGGTCAACGAACTAAAACTAATGCGCGTACTCGTAAAGGTCGTCGCAAAGGCGTAAGTAAATAATTATTTTAGGAAATTGAGATGGCTACAGCTAAAGCAAAGCAACAAAAGACCAGAAAAAAAGTTAAACGTGTCGTTTCTGATGGTATTGTGCATGTACATGCATCTTTTAATAACACTATTGTTACTTTTACAGATCGGCAAGGCAACGCCTTGTGCTGGGCAACTTCTGGCGGATCTGGATTTCGCGGTTCTAGAAAAAGTACCCCTTACGCTGCTCAGGTTGCTACTGAACGCGCCTCTGCAGTTGCTAAAGAATTTGGTATGAAATCTGTGGCTGTATTTGTTCACGGACCTGGTCCTGGCCGCGAATCGACTATTCGTGAGTTAATATCTCAAGATTTCAAAATTGTTGAAATTACCGATGTTACAGGCATACCTCATAATGGTTGCAAGCCCCCTAAAAAACGTCGCGTTTAAAGATTCAGGAGTGATTAATGGCTAGATATCTTGGTCCCAAGTGTAAACAATCTCGTAGAGAGGGGATTGATCTTCTTACAAAAAGTGCAGTGCGAGATTTTAAATCTAAATGTAAAGCGGATAAATTACCAGGTCAACATGGTGGTACTAAACCACGTTTAAGTGATTATGGTCTTCAATTACGTGAAAAGCAGAAATTACGTCGTTATTATGGTGTTTTAGAAAAGCAATTTCGTAATTATTATAAAGCTGCTGCTCGTAAAAAAGGTTCTACTGGTGAGAACTTGATGGTTTTACTTGAAAGTCGTTTGGATAATATAGTATATCGTATGGGATTTGCCAGCACTCGAGCTGAAGCAAGACAACTTGTTAGTCATAAAGCCATTTTAGTTAATGATCAAGTAGTTAATATTCCATCTTATCTTGTTAAGCCTGGTGATGTTATTGCTATTCGTCAACGAGCTAAAGAGCAAGGTCGTATTAAAGCAGCTATTGCTTTATCTGAGCAAAGAGCACCCTGCGATTGGTTAACAGTCGATTCTAATTCGTTAAAAGGTACATTTGCTTCTGCTCCTAGTATCAATGACTTGTCGTCTGATTTTAACGTCAATTTAGTTGTAGAACTTTACTCTAAGTAAGATCTGGAGACATTGTCTAATGTATGAAATTAATGAAATGTTGACACCCACTGTACTTAAGGTACAGGCGAACACTAAACATCATTCTCGTATTGTACTTGAACCTTTAGAGCGTGGATATGGTCATACTTTAGGAAATGCACTACGAAGAATTCTTCTTTCATCTATGCCAGGTTGGGCAATTACTGAAGTGGCAATCGATGGTGTCTTGCATGAGTATAGTACAATAGAAGGCGTTCGTGAGGATGTTGTTGACATACTCTTAAATTTAAAACAAGTTGCAATCAAAATTGCCGCTGGACGTGAGGCAACACTCACTTTAAATAAAGTTGGTCCTTGTGTTGTTACAGCTGGTGATATTGAATTGTCAGCTGATCAAGAAATTGTTAACCCTGATCATGTAATTGCCACTTTAAATGAAAATGGCAAACTTAATATGACAATGAAAGTAGAGCGAGGAATTGGTTTTCACGCAACTGATTATGCTACTTCTATTTTTGAAGAAGAAACTACTCAGAAATCTGTTGGCAAGCTTAAACTTGATAATAGCTTTTCACCTGTGGTTAAAGTTGCTTACTTTGTTGATAGTGCGCGTGTCGAGAATCGAACTGATTTAGATAAATTAACTATTGATTTATTTACTAATGGTACTTTAGATCCTGAAGAAGCTATTAGAATTTCTGCCTCAATTCTTCAGCGACAGCTTCATGCTTTTGTTGATATGCAATTTGAAGAATCTCGTACTGATAACAAAGAACGTAATGATTTTGACCCAATTTTGTTAAGACCAGTTGATGATTTAGAACTTACAGTTCGTTCAGCTAACTGTCTAAAAGCTGAAAATATTTATTATATTGGTGATTTGGTACAGAAAACTGAAAATGAATTGTTAAAGACGCCTAATTTAGGTAAGAAGTCACTTACAGAAATTAAAGACGTGCTTGCTTCTCGCTCATTGTCTTTAGGAATGAAACTTGAAAATTGGCCTCCAGCTAATCTAGGCGATTAATATTAGGAGTTTAAGATGCGTCACCGTAATGCCGGCCGAAATTTTAGCCGAACTAGTAGCCATCGTAAAGCGATGTTTTCGAATATGTGCTGCTCTTTAATTGAACATGAATTAATTAAAACGACACTTCCCAAAGCAAAAGAATTACGTCGCTATTTAGAGCCCTTAATTACTGTTAGCAAAAAAGATTCAGTTGCTTCTAGAAGACATGTTTTTGATAAGTTACGCTCTAAAAGCGCTGTAGGTAAATTATTTACTATCCTCGGTCCTCGTTTTTCTGAAAGACCAGGTGGCTATTTGCGTATTTTAAAATGTGGTTTCCGCCCCGGCGATAATGCGCCTATGGCTGTAGTTGAACTTGTTGATCGTCCTGTACAAACAGAGGATGATGCTGACGAGTAACTCTTTTCTCTTTAAAAGCCCACAATATGTGGGCTTTTTTTCTTAACTTTGTATCTATTTAAGATTTTCTTCTAATTTAAAATTGCCCTTTCAAATTTTGCTTTAATTGTTACTCGTACTTTTCTTTATTAAAAAATAATTATACGATCTGCTTTTCTATTTGTCTTTTTTACTAGAAGTGAAGTTGTCATGTCAGCAAGCTTTAGATGGGCCTTAATTGATATTGAAACTACAGGCTTACACATTACGCATGATAAGATTACTGAAATAGCAGTAATTATTCTGACTGAGAAAGGTGTAGAAGCAACCTGGCATAGTTTAATTAATCCTGAGTGCTCTATCCCTGAGCAAATTATTAAATTAACGGGAATAGATAATAATTTAGTTCAAAATGCACCAACTTTTACATTAATTGCGGAAGAACTTATATTACTTTTGCAAGGTTGTATTCTAGTAGCACATAATGCTCGCTTTGATTATAGTTTTTTAAAAAATGCTTTTAAAGAATGTAACATCACTTTTCAAATTCCTGTTTTATGTTCAATAAAATTATTAAAAAATTTCTATCCTGCTTTTAAGAGTTATAAACTAAGTGCGATAGCACAAGCCTTTTGTTTTGCTAAAGAGGTAATTCATAGAGCGCAAGATGATGTTAATTTATTACGGAAAGTAATTGAGCATTTGTTTCAAGAGTTTTCTTTAATAGAAGTATTGAGAAAAGCAAAAAAAATTTATCAGCAATCCAGTATCCCTTCAACGTTAGTAACTGATTGTAGCACCTTTCCAGATACACCCGGTGTGTATATATTTTACGGAAATGAGAAAACTTTACCCTTATATATAGGTAAAAGTATTTCACTTAGACAAAGAATTTTATCTCACTTTCAAGCTGATCATGCGCACGCAAAAGAGTTTGTTTTATCACAACAAGTGAAATATATCGAAGTTATTCCTACAGCAGGTGAGTTAAGTGCTTTACTTTTGGAGTCAGCGTTAATTAAGGAGAGGATGCCATTGTATAATCGTCGTTTAAGAAAGAAAAAAAGCTTAGTTACAATAAAAGCAACTGAAATGGATGGTTACATAACGTTGACGGCTTTGCGAACCACAATTGATGATGAATTTGAAAGGGTACCAAATAATTTATTTGGTGCTTTTAGAAGTATAAATGCAGCAAAAAAAATAATGTTGTACTGGGTTAAGGAATTTGGGCTTTGCGCTAAGCTATGTAACCTTGAACTAACCAAGCATGCTTGTTTTTCTTATCAGTTAAAAAAATGTCAAGGTGCGTGTATAAAAGCAGAACCATCTGAAGTTTATAATCATCGTGTTAAAGAAGCATTAGGACAATATAAACGCGAAACTTGGCCTTATAAGGGCAGTATTGCTATTAAAGAGCAAGATGAAGGTAATAAATTAACGCAATATTTAGTTTTTGATCAATGGCATTATCTGGGCTCAGTAGATACGGAAGCAGAACTAGCAAATTTAAAAATAAGTAAGAAACATCTAATAGACACTTTTGATGATTACAAAATACTTGTAGCTTTTCTTAAAAGTAAACGCGATCAATTAAACATTTTAGAATTAAGTGATACTTAAAATTTGCTTGAGGTCCCCGTCATTAATAATTTGGTTAAATGGTTTATTAATAAATTTACAATTGGATGATAATTCAAGAAAACGTCTTTGTAGCTCTAAATTTTTTATCGGATTAATGACAATAATTTCTTTTTTTGCTATATCAGACTTTGATAATATTGCTTTAATATGAACATCAGATTCAGGAAGAGAGTAACTAATAAAAACTATCTTTTTCGCAAGCCTTATCTCAGAGCCGGCTTCATTTAACATCTGGCTAATAATAGGATGCATAAGATTTTTATTGTAAGAGGGGGGAATGATTAAACTTTTCAATTCATTTCCATCTAGTGAACAGAAATTTGTATTTGTTTCCTCTAGTAAATCCGTTGTACGAGGGCTACTCGCGAATTCATGCTCTTTTTCCCATGCTCTTAATATTAATTGATTACAACAATTACAGTATTTCCAATTTAAACTTCCATGCAATTTAATATATTTTATTCGTAAAGGGTAACTCGCCGAGGTTGATAAAATAGGCTTTTGTGGGTCTACCCACCAATCAGAAGGATGTATGCTTTCAAAATTATAATTTCCTAAGGGGTAGCAATAATCTAAATAACAATTAAGTGGATATAAAACAGGAAATGCATCTTCAGCTAAGGTATCGTAGTTAACAGTTATAATAGAGATATTTTGCTGAAACATATAAATCTGCTTCCAAAATTCTTTTAAAACGATACTTTTTTTGCGCGCACTCGCTCCAATGATATAATATATTAACTTAATTAAACTTTCCTTTAAGTAAACAATATATTCTAAGGTATATAGTCCACTTAAACTTTCACTTCGCATAATAAAATATTCAATAAAGCCAAAAATTTGTTCTAAAGTCGGAAAGCAATCTTTATCTAAATCGCAAATGAAGTAAGTTTTAATAAAGTCGGTGACAATTTTATAGAGGTTAGATTTTTCATAATGATTATTTCTAAAATTGAACAATAAAGGAATAATATTTTTTTGTAATGGCGCTCCATCAGCAATAGATGCTCCTGCACCTAAAAAAAATACTGTATCGCGTATCGTAGGATACTCGTGATAAACATTACGGTTAAAAGAATTTTTTTTATCAACAATAGAATAAAATTGATGAGAAATATTAAGAGCCTGTTTATATAAGTCAGAGAGTGATTTGCCTTCTTTATTATGCCAGACTACCCAGCCATTGATTGGACGAGCATCACCTATGCTAAGTAAGTACTGAATAGCAGCAAAGCTCGGATTTAAATAGGCAGTCCCTACTAACAAACCTTTAGATGTCACCTTGGCTTCGAATCTATAATTTTTATTATTTCTAGCTAAATAATCGAAGAATAAAGTTTCATGTAAATGGATTAACTTTTTTTTCAGTAATAATTGGTAAATAGAGAACGCTTCTGATTTTTTCGCCCGCATAAGAACAATCATTATTTAAATTATATGATTTAGTTTAACAAACTTTATAAGTTAATTCTGCTTAAAAGATGTTTAACAGTATTGCTAATACTTGCCTCATATGGTTAAGGATTGTGCTAACGATTTAAGTTTTGATTAAGCTAATAATCACCTATAAATCTAGTGAGTTTTAGTAGCGCAGAATAATTTTTGCATAAGCTCATAAGGTAGTAGGTCGTGCCAATATTTAATTCGGCATGGGAAATTTAAAGCTATAAAGTTACCCAGCAGCCGACCTAAACCCTCTAATAAATATATTCTTGATTAAGCAAACCTAAAATATTGCCTGAAGTTTGATAATGACACTCTATTAAACTTCAGTTAATTTAAAATGGAATATCATCATCTAATTCTGCAAAAGCATCTTCTGCTGGATTTTTACGATTAGTTGATGCCGATGATTGATACGAAGGTTGCTGATGTTGAGGAGGCGCTGATTGTGTATCATCAAACCCAGCTGAGCCACCTACCTTGCTATCAAGCATTTGTACATCTGTAGCAACAATTTCAGTTGTATAACGGTCTTGTCCTTGTTGATCTTGCCATTTGCGAGTACGAAGACTACCTTCAATATATAATTTAGAACCTTTACGCACATATTCGCCGGCAATTTCTCCTAAACGATTAAAGCAAACAACACGATGCCACTCAGTTCGCTCCTGCTTATCGCCAGTTTGTTTATCCTTCCAAGTTTCACTGGTAGCTATTGATAGGGTAGCAACAGCATTGCCATTAGGCATGTACCTAACTTCGGGATCACTCCCAACGTTACCTATTAAGATAACTTTATTAATTCCACGAGCCATTAGTTTCTCCTGCTTGCGAGATAGTTAGAGCAAATATTATAGCTAATGTAAGCTGATTTTCGAAGGTTTATAAATAATAATCTACCCCCTAAAATTTGCATGATAAATAAATGAATAAGCTATTTAAAGTATACTCATTTATTGATAATGAGTTAGTATTTTTTCAGCACTACCGGCCTTATAGACTGTTTTATTCGCCTTTAGGTAAACGGTATTTTCTTCATTTGCAATAGTCACATTAATAATACCGGGTAAAGATTGTAATGTATTAATTAATTTTTCTTCCCCATGTTTATCCATGTTAGGTTTAGTGAGAATGATATTAATTTGCTGCGCATGAATCGTCATTGGCAAAGCAATAATAAACCATATTAATCCTAATAATGCATTTGTAATAAAAATAGCGTGAATACCTAGGTACTGGTATAAAACACCAGCGCTAAAACCGCCAATAAAAATCCCCAAAAACTGACAACTGGAATAGACCCCCATAGCAGTTCCTTTATTATTTACACTTGCTTGTTTAGATATTAATGAAGGTAAGCTTGCTTCAAGAATATTAAAAGCAGTGAAATAAAAGAGCATAACAAAGCAAAAAAAGATCCACTCGTTATGTAAAAATATAAGGACAAACTGAGTAGCTGCAGTGGCTATTACAGCAGATAAAAAAATAGGTTTCATAAATTGCTTTTTTTCAGCAAGAAAAATAAGCGGTACCATTAATACAAAAGAGAGAAGCATTAATGGTAGATAAAAGTGCCACTGGTGGGTTAACTGGCCTAGTTTCAACTGTTGTTGTAATAATAAAGGAATAGCAAAGAATGTAGCTGTTAAAATAAAATGTTGTAGAAAAATACCAAGATCTAAACGTTGCAAGTCTCTATTAATAAGTGTCGTTTTTAACAGTGATACTTTCGCTCCACTATCTGTATGAAAACTTTGTTTTTGCGGATTAGGAATGACACCATAAAGCATGGCTAAACCTAGAAGCGCTAATAAAGTGGTTAGATAAAAAATACCGGCTAAGCCATAATAGTGGGCAATTGCAGGACTAAGTACCATTGCTAGACTAAAAGAAATACCGATAGTCATCCCGATAACAGCCATTGCTCGGGTTCGCTCTTCATCAACAGTTAAATCAGCTAGTAAGGCAATTAACACACTGCCGATAGCGCCCATACCCTGTAAAATGCGGGCAATAATCATTCCATAGATAGAATGGGTTAAAGCGCCTACCAAACTACCAATAGCAAATAAAATTAAACCAATGGCTATCATTTTTTTTCTGCCATAGTAATCGGATAAAATGCCGAAAGGCATTTGTAATAAACCTTGGCTTAAGCCATAACTGCCTAAAGCAATACCAATTAAAGTAGGGGTAGCATGATTCAATTGACTAGCAAGGACTGTAAACACAGGGATTAGCATAAACAGGCCTAGCATGCGAAACGAGAAAATAGCTGCAATTGGAAAAGCGCTTTTTGACCAAGAATATTTCATGTAAATCTAAATGACTATGTTGAACATGAAATAGTACAAAGTTGAGCTGTTATGTACAAGTTGTTTTTCCGTTAAAATAGTCAAACATGTTTTTTTAGAAGGACTTCCACTGCTTGGGCTGTTAGTGGCTCACTTAATAAGAAGCCTTGAACTTCATCGCAATAACGTTCTTTAAGAAAGTTAATTTGTCTCTGATTTTCAACGCCTTCGGCTACAACTTTAAAGTTTAGGCTTTGAGCCATAGCAATAATGGCTTGAATAATAACCTCATCGCTTCGTGATTTACTAATATTTTTTATAAATGACTGATCTATTTTTAAACGATCAAATTGTATTCTTTTTAAATAATTTAAGCTTGAGTTTCCGGTGCCAAAATCATCAAGAACAATTTTAACACCCAGATTTTTTAATTCTTGCAGCGTACTTTGTACTTCAGGATTGACAATAATAACGTTTTCTATGATTTCAAGTTCTAAATATTGCGGTTCAATTTTGTATTTTTGTAAGATTGCTTCTAAACGCTTAGCAAAATTTCGTTGCCTTAGTTGTTGGGAGCCAATATTTATAGCCACTCTGATTCGAGGTAACCCTTGTGACTGCCAAATACTCATTTGTTGACAGACTTCATTAATGATTAAATCGCCAAGAGGAATAATTAACCCTGATTCTTCAGCTAGAGGAATAAATTCATTCGGTGATAATAGCCCTTTTTTTGGATGTTGCCAGCGAACAAGTGCCTCCACAGCTAATAAATCTTGATTCTGCACATTAAATTGTGGTTGATAAAGCATGAAAAATTCATGATTTTTAATAGCTGTTCTAAGTTCTGCTTCCTTTTGTAATTGTTTACTTAAATAGGGGTTAGCTCTGCGGGTATAAAATTTAAATTGATTTCCTCCCTTTTGCTTTGCTTGATACATAGCAACATCGGCATTTTTAAGCAAGGTATTAGCTGTTTTACCATGATAAGGATAAATACTAATACCGATACTGGGAGGCATAATTATTTCTTGATTACCAACTGATAAGGGTTTATTTAATGCAGTTATAATTTTTTGCGCAACATTAGCTGCTCCTTTTCCTTGTTCTAAGCCTGTTAAAATAATGACGAATTCATCACCGCCAAGGCGAGCTAATGTATCTTGAGAGCGTATAAGAGGAGCTATTCGTTTCGCAACTGCTTTTAATAATTTATCGCCTAAGTGATGCCCCCAACTGTCATTAACTAATTTGAATCGATCTAAGTCTATAAACAACACAGCGCAGTGACTTTCTTGCTGTGCACAAAATCTTATAGTATTAATAAGTTTTTCGTGAATAAGTGTTCTATTAGGCAATCCGGTTAATGGATCATGTGTTGCTTGGAATTGTAGTTTTTTCTCTAAGGAGGCTTTTTCAGTAATATCTCTAAAACTATAAATTCGCCCTACTATACTTGTATCAATGCAATGTGGTTGAGAATAATATTCGAAAGCTTTATTGTTTTTTCCTTCAATTATTTGCAAGTTACTTTCACTTATATTCTCTGCTAAGCAATTTACTTGGTTAGCAAAATCTTCTGGGTAGAGCAGTTGTTCTAAAATTGATTGTAAAATTAACGCAAAATTTCTGGCTTGTAAGAGTGGTCTAGAGAGATTCCACATATGAACGAATTGCTGATTATAATCTACTATCTTTCCAGTAAGATCAGTTACTAGAATGCCGTCAGTACTAGAATCTATTGTTGCTCTTAATAAGGATACTGATTGATTAAGAGATTGAGTACGCTCTGCGACAATTTGGCGTAAGGATTCTGTATGCAAGTTAGCTTCTTTAGTCAACAGCCATTTTCTAGTAAGTGCACTAGCAAGCTGTCGAACAGCAACTGTATCAAATGGCTTTTTTAAAATTAACAGGTTATCTGATAAACCTAACTGTTGTACTGTATCTTCCCAAGAATAATCTGAGTAAGCAGTACAAATAACTACTTGAACATTAGGATCTATTTCCCAAATATGTTTAATGGTTTCTAATCCGTCCCAGCCTGGTGGCATACGGATATCAACAAAAGCCAAGGCAAATGGCTTGCCTTCTTTAATTGCTAATTTTATCTTTTCTACCCCTTCTTGGCCTTGTTCTGCTGTTTCTATTTCGAATAAGGGTATGGGATTTTGTTGTATGTTATTTGTAGAAGTATTCCCAAATAATTCTTTATCTAATTCAAGCAACTTTGTTTTATTAATTGAAGTGGCTAGTACCTTGATAAAATCTTGATGAATTGCTGGATTATCATCAATAATAATTATTCGAAATTCAATTGATTGCTTACTCATTGCTGCACCTTTTTATAAGAAAATTTTTCATAAAGCAGTGCTAGAAAAGGATTAAAATAATAGTTTTTTTGGAATCTTAAGCCTACATATTTTTTTATTTTACAATCAGTTAGAGGGTTTCTTTGTCGTTTTTTAACATCCATTTATACGGCCCTCCTTCCTATATAATTATTTGCATAAAACATCCTGTTTAATATTAAACACCTATGAGCTTAATTATATCAATCATTTGTCTAAATATAGCACGAATACAGGATAAAAGTTGTAGTAATAGGGCTAACTCATGGTAGGAATACTTTGGCAAAATGGTGAAAATAACTTAACATTTGACAGTTACCAATATTGACGTTAGCTTTAGCCCTTTATTTAGATTTGGACGATAATATGAGTCTCATTTTTAATAACAAAGTAGCATTAATTACAGGCGGTGCTCGTGGTATTGGCCGTGCCACCGCATTAAAGTTAGCTAAAGCAGGTAGCAATATTGCTATTGTTTACTACAATAGCTCTGATGAAGCGCATCAATTAGTAGACGAAATCCAAGCACTTGGCCGCGAAGCAATTGCCATACAAGCAAATGTGGCAGATCAGCAATCAATTAAAGAGATGTTTATAGAGTTTCGCAAGTCATTTAATGAACTTCATTTTTTAATTAGCAACGCGGCTAGCGGTGTGCTTAAATCGGCTTTAAAAATGTCAACAAAGCATTGGCGATGGTGTCTAGAAACAAATGCATTGGCTTTAAATCATTTGGTACAAGAAGGAAAAGATTTAATGCCTAAGGGTAGTGCTGTAATTGCTCTGTCTAGTTTGGGGGCGCATCGTGCAATTCCTAATTATGCTTTTATTGGTGCATCAAAAGCAGCATTAGAAGCCTTAGTTCGTTCTCTTAGCCTTGAGTTGGCACCGTTTGATATTCGTGTTAATACTGTTTCTGCTGGTGTAGTTGATACTGACGCATTAAAATATTTTCCTAATCGTGAGCAATTACTTGATGAATCACAATCTCGTTCACTGGCTTCTCGGCCTTTAACCCCGGAAGATGTAGCTAATACTATCTATCTATTATGCTTACCTGAAGCTCAAATGATTAATGCCCACACCTTAGTGGTTGATGCTGGCTATAGCCAAGTGGGGTAGTTGTTTTACTCGATAATAATGAAGATTAAAAATAGCCAATAATCCTTCTATAGAACGCATAGCTCGGTATTAAAACTTTGTGATATACTCCTTAAATTTACAATTTAGCAGAATTCGAGGATATAAAATGAATGTAGAAAGCGTTTACCCAAAGGTAAGGGAAATTATCGCTGATGTTCTGGTTATTGATGAAGATGAAATAAAATTGGACAGTAGACTTATTACCGATTTAGGTGCTGAATCAATTGACTTCCTGGATTTAGTTTTTCAATTAGAAAAAGAATTTGGTATTAAAATTCCCCGCGGGCAATTAGAAAAAAATGCGCGTGGTGCACTTGCTGAAGATGAGTTTGAAAAAGGTGGTGTGTTAACTGAAGAGGGGATGCAAGCATTAAAGGATTATTTAACCGAAGTTCCAGAAGCATACTTTAAACCGAATTTAAAAGTAAATGAAATTCCAATGCTTTTTACAGTTGAAACGTTTTGTAAACTCGTCATTAATGCTGTAAATACTAATAAGTCTTGCGAAACTGTTGCCTGATGCGCTTTTTATTTGTTGATCAAATTCTAGAGCTCATTCCAGGCGCATTAATTCGGGGTATTAAACATATTACACCTGATGATAGTTACATTCATAAGAATGAAGAGGGGCAATATTATTTTGCCTCTTCTTTAATCGGTGAAACTTTAGGGCAGCTTGCGGCGTGGAATGTTATGTATACTAATAATTTCACTAAGCGCCCTGTAGCAGGCATTGTTGCTTCGGCGCATTTGTACCGACAGGCTTATATTGGTGAGACGCTTTTATTAGAATCAACAATTGATTCCTTAGATGAGCAGGCTGTCCAATATCATAGTGTTGCACGTATTGGTAATGAAGTAGTCTTTACAGTGGATGGCGCTTTAGGGCCTTTATTACCTATGGAAAATTTTATTAGTCAGGAAGAGATTCGTTGCCAGTTTAATGAAATTTATCGTCCGGGTGAGTGGTCGCGCTATCAAGAATTATTTGCAATAGATGGAGATGCTATTGCTCATTTAGGAGCGTTAAATCCTTTTAAAATATCTTTTGATAAAATCATTGAATATAAACCAGGCGAGTCAATGACAGCTGTCAAACGGATTAGCCGTAGTGCTCCTTATTTTCCAGATCATTTCCCTAATAAACCTGTTTTACCGATGACAATATTATTAGAATGTAAGTTACATTTAGCGCATTTATTTTTACAAAAAGCAGCCTTAATTGATCGTTATCAGGTTGCAGAATTACGTAAGATTAAAATGAGTGAGTTTGTTTATCCAGGCGATGTATTGTATTGTTATGTGTCTTTTGTACAGCAGAATGAACAGCAGTTGATCTTGAGATTTCGTAGTGAAGTTAATAGTAAAAGAGTATGTATTTTAGATGTCGTTATGACTGCAAAGGGTATTTAAATGAATAAACGAAGGGTTGCAGTAACTGGTTTAGGTGTTGTTTCACCTTTGGGGCATAATATCGATTCTACATGGCAAAATTTATTAGCAGGTCAATCAGGTATTGCGCCCATACAGCAATTTGACGCATCAGCTTTTCCTACTTATATTGCCGCTGAGGTAAAGCCTTTTCAACCTACTTATCAGAAAAGTAAACATAATCGTTTTGCCATGCATTTCACGCATTTTGCACTCGAGGCAGCAGAGCAAGCCTTTCTTGATGCAGGTATTAAACCTAACATGGCTGATGCTGAACGTTGGGGTGTTGTCACTGGTAGTGGCATGATGACAGCGGAATTTAATTATTTACATCGATTTCAACAGACGTGTGCTTTAGATGGTGACGTTGATTGGAAATTATTACAACAACAGGCAGATGAATTTTATCAATTAACAGATTTTGGTAAGACAACATCAAATTCAGGATTATCGCTACTTATTCAGCAATTTAATATTCGTGGTTATGCAGGCTCTGTGCATACGGCCTGTGCCTCGGGTGGGCAGGCTTTAGGGTTAGCAATGCAGGTAATCCAACGTGGCGAAGCGGATTTTATATTAGCTGGCGGTTTTGATTCTATGATTAATCCACTAGGCCTGTCTAGCTTCTGTCTATTAGGCGCTTTATCTACTTATAATACTACACCGGCTTCAGCAAGTCGGCCTTTTGATAAGACGCGTAATGGTTTTGTGTTAGGAGAGGGCGCTGCTTTCTTAATTTTAGAGGAATGGGGAAAAGCAAAAGCACGTGGTGCAAAAATATATGCTGAGTTGGCTGGTGAAGGTAATTCGCTTAGCTCTTATCGTATTACTGATTCGCATCCCAATGGTGATGGCGCTATTCAAGCAATAGAGCGGGCCTTATATGATGCAGGAGTAGATGCAGCCGAAGTTGACTATATTAATGCCCATGGTACCTCTACTAAAATGAATGACTTAAGTGAAACAAATGCTATTAAAGCTGTGTTTGGTGAACATGCCTATGGATTACCTGTAAGTTCGACTAAAAGTCAAACTGGCCATTTGATCGCTGCCGCCGGGGCTTTAGAAGCAGTTTTATCGGTCTTATCTATAAAACATCAACAAATTCTGCCCACTTGCAATTTAACAACACCTGATCCTGAATGTGATTTAGATTATGTCACTGATGGACCTCGCGAGAAATCGTTAGGTGTTGTACTATCTAATTCATTTGGGTTTGGCGGCTCAAATAGCTGTTTGCTGTTTAAGCACCCTGAATTGAGAGGATGACTTAAATGAGCAATGAATGTAACAATCGTGTTTTTATTACAGGTTTAAGTGCTTTAACTGCTTGCGGTGATACGGCTGAATCAACATGGGATGCTGTTTTAGCAGGACAGAGTGGATTAGACCAAATTAATTACTGGGATATTTCTTCTTGGCCTAGCTCAATAGGCGGTGAATTAAAAAATTTTAATCCCGCTCGCATGTTACCTGATCGAAAGTTAATTAAAGTTATTTCACGTCAGGATGTGATGGGAATTCATGCAGCAATTAAGGCAGTTGAAGATAGTCAATTCTTAACATATAGAGAAAATTTACCAAACCAAGATATTTTTAACGAAAATACAGCGATTTATGTTGGCTCACCTGGTAATAAATATTTTCAACAATATGATTTCTTACCGCTTTTAGCTAAAACGAATGGCAATATGTCTGAGTTTGCCAAACATTTATTTGATGAAGTACACCCTATGTGGTTACTGCGTATTTTACCTAATAATGTTCTAGCTTATACAGGTATTACTTATAATTTTAAAGGCCCTAATCACAATATAACAAATCATGCTGTCGGTGGAACCCAAGCTATCCTTGAAGCGTTTCATGCTATTAAAAGTGGACAAGCTGAACGAGCTATTGTTGTTGCATATGATATGGGTGTTGAACCACAAGCGCTATTTTATTATGACAAGTTAGGTGTTATTAGTAAAAAGCATTTAAAACCTTTTGATAAAGAGCATGATGGTACACTGCTTGCTGAAGGCGCTGCTGCTATTGTTTTGGAAAGCCAAGCAAGTGTACAGGCGCGTGATGCATTTTGTTATGCTGAAGTATTAGGTGGTATGGCTGCAACAGAGGGCGCTGGTTTGTTTTCTTTAACTAATGACGGTAGTCCCTTAGCTGATTTACTTGTTAAAACGTTAGAATCTTTAAACCTTGCCCCAGCAGAGATTGATTTGATTGTTGCGCATGGTAATGGCAATACAAAATCAGATGATACTGAAGCGCAAGCGATTAAATCTGTGTTTGATAAATACGAAGTGCCGGTTACCGCTTTTAAATGGGCCATGGGACATACGTTATGTGCTTCAGGCTTAATTGATGCTGTTTTAACAACTTATTCACTAAAAAATCGTTGCATACCAGGCATCGCTAATTTTTCTGAGCTGGCAGCAAATTGTAGCAGTTTAAATATAAGTAAAGAGCATCGTTTATTACAAGAGCAAAGCCCAATTGCTGTTATGATAAATCGCGGTTTTGCAAGTATGAATGCTTGTTTGGTTATTAAAGCGCATGGATAACTGGGCTGAAAAAATTTCTAAGTTACCCGTTACTTTAATAGGGCGTCTAATTTATAAATTTCTGCCTTATCGGCGTTCTGTAATCCTTAATAATATTAATCAGGTATTTGGCGATCAATTAAACGAGTCTCAAAAAAAACATTTAACCAAAGCTTTTTACTCTCATCTGGCTATTTCTATTAAAGAAACAATTTTATTGCGGTTTATGCGAGAGAAGACGCTTAAGGAACGTGTGGAAGTACGTGGTCATGAGCGTATGTTAGATATTGTTGCTAAAGGGCGCGGTGTTCTTGTATTAACAGGACATTTTGGTAATTGGGAGTTTGCACCACTTGGGGGTATTTTAAATTTTAAGCAATTCCAAGGACAATTTCATTTTATAAGACGTACATTAGGTAATAAAACAATAGAGCGTATCCTCTTTCGTCGTTATTATAAAGCAGGCTTAAATGTTATTCCAAAGAAAAACTCTTTGCAACAAGTATGCGACGCTTTAGATCAAAATCACGCCGTCATTTTTGTTTTAGATCAGCACGCATCTTTAAAAAACAGAGATGGAATTGCAGTAGAATTTTTTGGCAAGAAAGCAGGAACTTATCGCAGTTTAGCAAGCTTTGCTCGTCATACTGGCGTTCCTGTAGTTCCAGCAGCCGGTTATCGTTTACCTAATGGGCGACACGTACTTGAATTTCATGAGCCAATTTTGTGGCAAGAATACGCTAATACTCAAGAAGCAATCTACCATAATACTCTACGATATAATCAAGCGTTAGAACGCATTATTTTAGAGCATCCAGCGCAATGGATGTGGTTACATAAGCGCTGGAAGTTAAAAGATACGTAATTTTATTTAATACGTCCATGTAAGCAGCTTTAGTAGATTGAACTACTAGTTTGTATCTTTTGATCAACAGTTTTTTTAGGATTTCCTTTGGGGGCTTTGAGGTCTAGATCTTGCTATATTGGCATTAGGCCCATTATTAATTTGAACATCTGCAACTGCCTTATTAAAAAATTGCGGCGCATAAGTGTTATTATTGCCTGAATAGATAGCGACGGTATTAGTCTCACCTTGATCTTTAAAAGGTCTCACATCATCTTCAGCATCTTTGGGATTTGATACTGCTGGTTGAATGTTTAATTCTTTCTGGATCATTGATTCTCTAATAATATGCAGAGGAGGCTTTAAATTAAAAATTAACTCGATAACTGTTTTTAAAATAGTTTGTTGACGCAATTCGCCTTTTTCATAGCAAATAACATCATAGCCAACTGTATCACGTAATGGATCACCATGTTCAATATAATTACGTAAGGTACGAATAGCCTCATAATCTTCATTTAAATAGCTGCAAAATTGAGCCTCTGAAAAATGTTTAATTCTATCTAAATGCTGTAAGAGGTGCCCCGCGTTATATTCAATGGCATCATTAAGCTGGCGATTGAGCTCTAGTTGGTGAGCAAGTTGCTTACGTCCCTTCAAAGTATGATAACGATCCCAATCTTTAAGTGTTTGATAGGGATGCCCTTTAATTAAATAGCCTTCTTCTAATAGAAATTCTTCAATATTTTCTAGTGCCTCAATGGCTAAGGAGATACGTTTAAGTGGATTTAACAGGTGCTCTGTTATAGGATCTTGCTTAAATAATTTAGCTAACTCTCTTAGGGTAGGGAAAAATATAAATCGACTTTCCTTTTCTAATTCCCGCTTTTTTGCTTCTGCTTCTAATGCTTGGCGTTTGAGGTTTCTTTCTTTTTCTGTTGTCTGAACTGCATCGGTTTTAGGAAAGATAGCTGTAAGCTTTTTATAGCGCTCTTTATTGTCTGAACGCGGCGGTAGATAACGAAAGATTTCTCCTTGTATTTTTTTATTGGGAATGGGTGCTATGCCCGCAAAAATATTACGGCATTCATCAATAATTTCTTTTGGCGCCATTTTCTCAATAAGCGCATCTATAAATAGTTTCTCGTCCACTTCTGACACACGCCGCGTTACTGCTTGTGCCTCTTCTGGCTCATCATTTGCGTGAGAACTTATTTTACTTGTATAACGTTGTAGAATTTGCAACCATCTCTTTTGGGAGTCATGCTCATACTTACCAATTTGACTTTCACGCATTTTAAGAAGCTGTGGGATTTTTTTCCAAAACTCACTAAATTCATCACCAACAATTCTTTCTAAACGTGATATATCAGACAGTAATAAATCAATTTTATATTTGTTATCTCGCTCATCGGGATGACAGAGACCATCTCTTACTGTAACAAACGCTCCCCAATCGATAGTATCGTCTAAATCGGTAATTTCCCTAGAAAGTTTTTTACCCGTACACAGTTCGCCTATAGCTTGTAAACGGCGTAGGGCTGCATGTTGGCCAGATTTCTTAGATAAATCAAAGCGCTGTTGATAGGACTTATTATTTTCTGATAAGGGATTAATTAGAAAAGTTTGCTCGTAAGTTAACTGATTTTTTTCATATAACTTAGATTCTTCATGCTCAGAATAATTAAACAAATTAAGTAAATTATAAAGCGTTAGAGTATCTCCGATATGGCTCGTGAAAGCTTTAATTGCAATTAAAGATATAGGTGGTATAGGTATATCTTGTAATCGGTTTTGGCTATTTAAAATCAGTTCGAAAAAATCATGTAGAATTGGCAGATCCATACTAACTATAGAAGGAACAGCATCTTCAACAACTTCTTCTAAATCTCGACATTCATCATAAAGTCTTAAAAAAACATCAGGAAAGCTTTGCTGCAGATTGCTTAACTGTAACTGCATAGGTAATAAAATATAGCGCTCGTTATTTTTAATTCGTACTAAACCACCTAGCTGTTCAAAGGTATGCCAAGTGAAGGGGGCAGGGCCAAAAAGCTTTTTATACCGTTCACGGAATTCACCTGATAAATTACGGATAGTTATCGAAATTCGCTCTAAATTGTTTCTTGCTTGCTCCAAGGTCACATCTGAAATAACTTTTATTTCGAATTCATCTGCATTAAAGGTTACAAGAATTCGTTTACCTGCAGCTAGATCATAATAATGTGAAATATGATTAATAGTTTGTAGAATAAACTCTAGCCTTTGTAAGTCATATTGAGCATTATCTCGATCTCTTTGAAAGCTCTCTTTTGAAGGTAGGTCATTAAATAATTTGTCAATTCGATCGCGTTGCTGCTTGTAAGTTAATTCAAGATTACTTAGTATTTTTTGTTTAATATTGTAACGATGAGCATCAAGTAAGGTATAATTTCCAGCTAACTGTTGATTAACATCTACTCCAGCATCTTTTAACAGATTAAATAAACCAATACTGGGATTTTCTACAGCGTAAAAGATTGGACTTTTACCCAACTTGTCTTTTTTATTAAGATGTATTTGAATCCTATCTTTATAATTTAAAAGTGTTGCAATTAATTGCAGGCGAGTGTTGTCATCATTTTTACACTTCTGGCAAAGAATTAATAAAGCTTTAGTGTAGTTCTTCTTACTTACATATTTAAAAAAACGATCAAATGATTTGGTTGTTGTTATTTTTTTTAGATCAGACAGTAAATTTTGATGGGCTTGTTGGGTTGGCATTCATTTAACTCCAGAAAACTCTGTTAAACTTGATAGTTAGTACTTAATAGTCCAAACAAATAAATAATAATTAAACAAATTTAATTTATTTGAAACAACAAAGTTGCTTTTATATCATTTTGATTATTTTTTGTCTACATGAAGTTGTAAATTCAAGCGATATTTGTTCAAATTGTCTATTTTATACGCAAAAAAAGTTAAGTAATCCTACAAGGATTTAATGACAAATTATATAGAAACCTAGAGTAAATGCGGCATTTTCAAAATTTGTAATAACTAGAATAATTATTTTTCCCAAAAATGACGCGAAAAAAGAATAAGCAAGGAAAATATTTCCAATCGTCCCGCTATCATAGCAAAAATGAGCACCCATTTGCTTGGTAAATTTAAAGCAGCAAAATTAGAGCTAATTGTACCGATGCCTGCTCCAGCATTGGCTAAGCTTGCGATAACAGCCGAAAAAGCCGTTATAAAGTCATTATTGAAAGCCATTAGAAGGAGTACTAAAGTCCAAAATAAGGCGATAAAGACAGAAATAAAACTCCACATGGACTGTAAAACAGATTCTGATAAGGCATGCTTACCAAACTTAATATTAAAAACGGCGTTGGGATGGATTAATCGAGCCATTTCCCGCTTACTTTGTTTAAATAACAGTAAAGCACGAATAACTTTAATGCCGCCACTTGTAGAAGCAGCACATCCCCCAACTAAGGCAAGTAATATAATGAGTAAAGGTACAAAGGTTGGCCAATAACCAAAAGGTTGGGACAGAAAGCCTGTTGTGGTCGCAAGTGAGATAATATTAAATAAGCTTTTAATTAGGGTATGGTGACTTGCATTAAAAAAACCATACAACACTAAACTAAAGGTGACAATTAAGGTTGCTATTAGCAAAAAAGCTAGATAAGAACGAAATTCTTCATCTTGCCAATAATGAGAGAGGGTTCTTTTTCTAAAAGCGGTGAAGTGGAGCGCAAAATTAGTACCTCCTAATAACATAAAAAAGCAGGCAACTAACTCAATACCTTCATTATGGTAGTAAGCAAAACTAGCATCATGCATAGAAAAGCCGCCTGTAGAGACCGTAGCAAAACTCTCACCTAAGGCATCAAACCAATCCATACCTGCTGCCCAATAACATAACATACAAAGCAAAGTTAACAGTACATAAATGGACCATAAAGCTTTAGCCGTTTGGGCAATGCGGGGCGTAAGTTTACTGTCTTTAAGGGGACCTGGTGTTTCGGCTTTATAAAGTTGCATACCGCCAACACCTAGCATAGGTAAAATCGCTACGGCCAAAACCACAATTCCCATTCCTCCTAAAAATTGTAATTGTTGTCTATAAAATAAAAGTGCATTGGGTAAGCCATCTAAATGCGTAATAATACTGGCGCCTGTGGTTGTAAAGCCTGATACAGATTCAAAAACGGCATCTGTAATATGATGCCCATTAAGCGCAATGACAAAAGGAAGTGAGGCAAAAAAGCATAATACAAACCAAAATAATACGACAATTAAAAAGCCATCACGTATTTTTAATTCATGATTCTCATGTCTAAATAACAAAGCAAAAAAGGCTCCGATACTAAACGTGCAAGTAAAGGCTGCAATAAAGGGAAACCAGAAATGCTCATGGAAAATAAAATTAAATACTAAAGGCGTTAGCATACTGATGCTAAACATCATTAAAAGCAAACCTAGTAAACGCAAGATGGTTTTAATCTGCATGATAAAATTTGATACAGTAAAATATTAATTGTGGCTGCTACATTATAGTGACTTATTTTTAATAAAAAAGTTAATTAATTAATTCATAAAGGTTAATGTCACCTGAAATAACGTTTCCAATTGACGTATATATCGTCTTTTAAGTAAAAGTAAAATGATGTGATCATTTGACTCAACTATTAATTCAGGGGATGCTAAAATAGGCTTGTTATCACGAATAATGGCTGCAATAATACAGCTTGGTGGTACCTCAATTTCATCTAATCTTCGGCCTACCACATGTGATGTATAATGATCACCATGGGTAATCAGTTCGATTGCTTCAGCTTCCCCGTTTTGTAGTCTATGTACCTTAACCATATGACCACCACGTAATTTTGCTAATATACAGCCTATTGTAATGAGCTGCGGTGAAATGGCTTGATCAATAGCACTGTCTTTAATTAATTCTACATAAGCATGACGATTTACAAGTGCCATGGATTGCCGCACACCCAAACGCTTAGCTTGTAAGCAAGACATAATATTGGCTTCATCATCATCAGTCACTGCACAAAAAACATCAGTAAATTCGATATTTTCGTTAATTAGTAAATCACAGTCAGCAATATCACCTTGTAAAACTGTTCCTCTATTTAATTGCGAAGCTAAATCCATTGTACGATCGATATTATGATCAATAACCTTAATACGGTAACTTGACTCTAATGTTTGCGCAAGCTGCGAACCTATATGACCACCGCCTGCTATGATGATACGTCGATTAGGAGGCGCATAGCATCCTAAAACAATCATGATATGTTGAATAGCTTGAGGCGGCGCAATAAATAAAATTAAATCATCTATTTGTAATTTTGTGTCCAAACTATGATCAATAGCAGTATTGTTACGAAAAATGGTGATAATACGAAAATCAATGTGAGTAAGCTTTTGCTGCAGGGTGGAAAGCTTTTGATCTACCATCGCACTGTCTGCGGCAAGCTTAATCGTTACCATTAATAATAAACCCTCTCCAAACTCAAAAACTTGAGTAGCGCCTGGGTAGTCAATAAGATTCTGAATATGCTCGGTAATCAATTTCTCAGGACTAATACATACATCAACTGGTACATGATCTTTATGGAAAAGCTCAGGATAATTATAATAATGCTGGGAGCGAATACGCGCTATTTTCATGGGCGTGCGAAATAAACTATAGGCTATTTGACAGCCTATCATATTAATTTCATCACTATTGGTTACAGCAATTAGCATATCTGCTTGTTCTATGCCTGCTTCTATGAGAACACTTGGATGAGAGCCAGAACCATGCACTGTTTGAATATCTAAACGATGACCTAAATCACGTAGTTTACTTTCATCTAGATCAATTAGGGTAATATCGTTTTCTTCCCGAGCAAGATTACGTGCTAGAGTGCCGCCCACTTGGCCGGCTCCAAGAATTACAATTCGCATAATCTTCCCTCGTAAACAAAGGTTGCGGGCCCTGTTAAAAAAGCAGAGGTTGATAAGCCTGACCAGTCGACACGTAGCTTTCCTCCTAGAAGAACAACGTCAATTGGACTTTTTAAATGGTGAAATAATTGGGCTGCTATGGCTGCTGCAAGTGCGCCACTGCCACAAGCTTGCGTTTCACCACAACCTCTTTCATAAACACGCAACGCAATTTGATGTTCATTTATAATTTTCATAAACCCGGCGTTTGTTTGTTCTGGAAAAAGGGGATGCTCACTAATTTCTTTACCTAACTCTATAACTGGCGTATGAATTAAATCATCAACAACTGTAATAGCATGTGGATTTCCTACGCTTAAAGCATGTACCTGATGACTTTTGCCATTTTTTAAGGGTAGCGAATAAAGAGGCATCTGCTTTAAAATTTTCAATGGAATACGGTTGGGTTCAAAAATAGGCTGGCCGACATCAACTGTTACAGTATTATCAGGGTTTATTTGTAAAGACATATTCGTTGTTTTGGTAGCAATGCGAATTTGGGTTTTTGCTGTTAACCCATAATATTTTACAAAGCGTGCTAAACAACGAGCGCCATTGCCACATTGGCCAACTTCCTGTCCATCGGCATTAAAGATTCGATAGAAGAAATCAATGTTATCATCTTGGCTGGCTTCAACTATTAAGCACTGATCAAAACCAATGCCCGTATGACGATTGGCTAAGCTAGGTATGTTTAATTGGCTTAAATCAATTTTTTGTCTTACAGCATCAATAACAATAAAATCATTACCTAAGCCATGCATTTTAGTAAAGTGAAGAGGCATAATATTTTCAATCAAAATGACTAGGATACAGGTTTTTGTTGATTAGGAGGAGGGGGAAGGTATAAAGGTCCCTTTTGGCCACAAGCAGAAAGATTAATGGTGGTGAGTAAAATAAATAATACTGTGATAAATTTCATGATAATAAAGAATAAGTAATTTGGTAGTGATTATAAGAAAAGGAGTAATAAATCGCTATTGGATTTTATAAGGGTTATTAATTTGAGTTTGATTATCTTTTGGGAGATGGAGACGAACTTTCTAAATAGTCTTCATCAACTCCTTCAGCCCCAATAGTTTCAGGACTAATTAAAAAATTCTCTATATCTTCGCTGGTGAGTGCGTCACATTCTTTACTGGTTGCTGGTCGATAAGAGCAAGGATTAATGATAATTGTTTTTGTCTTATAGTTTGTTTCTGTGTCACTGATCTTTTCTTCCCAATCAAGTTCAAAGTTTAAAACTTCAGGAATAAGAGATTCAGAGTCTTCACTATAAATGGGTGTAACTTTTACCGTAATACTCTGGATACAATTTGAATTTTCTCTTTTTTTAGTTAATTTCTCAATAATGGGTTTCTCAACTAAATTTAGAGTGTTGTAATTTGCGGCAGCGGTGATTGGCATTAAATGAGCTGCTGTATGTTGTCCACCAAGACAGAGGCCTCTTAAATGTCCCCAATGGTATTTACTCCCTTTTACCAGCACCACAGTTTCTACTCCATGTGCTTCAAACACTTCACGGCAAGATGCTCCTGTTAGTTGCTTTTGGCCAATTCGGCGCTTATTGCCTTTTGCCTTTTTAATAGTTTCTAAGGTTATTTCAAATTCTGAAGGTTCCAGCCGGTTAGAAACTAGTTGTGGTTTGTCTTCACGAAGCTCTTTTTTCTTGACATTTGGGATGATAACTCTACCTTTTTGATGATCATTTTTGATGGGCGTCTCTTTTCCAAAAAACTTTACTCTGCTAACTTTTCTTGTTTTACTTTCTACTTTTACTTCACCGATTTTACGCAGCTTATTAGTTCCCTGAGGTGTATACATTGTTTCTACGCTACGATAACCCTTAAAAGGAGAAGCTTCACCAGTATACTGCGTGACCTGAATTCCACGTTTTTCTAACTCTTGAATTAACTTAGCGTCGGTGGCTCCTTCTATCGTAGCCACAATTTTTTGATTAGAAGCGACTATTTCTTTTTTTATCTTTTTTTCAGAGCGTAGTGGGGCTGGTGCCTTTTCCTCTTGGCCACGTTGCCTTTTTTTCGCTTCTCTAGCTGGATTCTTCTTCTGTAAAGCAGCAGTAACCTCTGTAGAATCCGCTTTGAATTCGCAACTTAATAAATAAATTATAAATTGAGAAGTTACCTTTCTTTGCTCTTGCCCAGGCCTCACGGGCGCTTTTTGATATTCCTGATAAAGATTTTCCCATTGTTTATCACTTAATGCCTCATCACGCCACGTAAAAGTTTCTAAAGCCGGTATACGTTCAATGCAAAGATTTTTAAAATTTTCAGCAGCTTGTGATAGCATTTAATAATTCCTGTACCAACTTTATTAAATTGATCAATTACAATAATATCTAATTATAAATGATTTCTATTGTTAAAAAAAGGTGCAGTTTGATTTTATTTAATCCAAAAAGACTAAGTGATTGTGTTTTAAAGATATTTTGAATAATTATTAATTAACCTATCTTCTATAGAACCTATATGCAGCAGTAAGTAATAATACTATGCAGATGATTTAATCACTCAGATAGCTTAAACTACGTCATAAATTGGATTCATATTTAAAACATAATTAAGATATGTTTAATAATTTAATGTGGAGTTTAAGTGAGTAATTTTAATTCTGAAGATATTAAACGCTCTCAAGGCTGTGTAATTTGGATGCATGGCCTTGGTGCCGATGGTTCTGATATGGCAGGTTTAGCCGCTGAATATCCTATTGTTGAATTAGCTTTAGAACATCTTTGTTTAGATGCCCCTATTCGACCTGTTACGTTAAATGCTGGCATGCCTATGCGTGCTTGGTATGATATTGTTGGCTTAAATTTAACTGATAGAGAAGATAGAGCAGGCATTTTACATTCTTTTAATTATATTAAAGAAGTGATTGAGCAACAGATAAGTGTTGGTTATGAGCCTTCGCAAATTGTCCTTGCTGGCTTTTCCCAAGGTGGGGCAATGGCCTTATACAGTGCTCTTCATTGTGATTTTCCCTTAGCAGGCGTTATTGCTTTATCTGCTTATTTGCCGCTTGCACTTGAATCTAAACCTATCTTAGCTAAAAATACCCCCATTTTTTTAGCGTCGGGGCTATATGATCCAATTGTCTTACCTGATTGGTCAAAGCATACGAAAGACTGGTTGATAGCGAATGAGTTTAATAATATTACTTGGCGACAGTATCCTATGGAGCATGCCATTTGTCCGACAGAAATTACTGATATTGCCAGTTGGTTATCGACGCAATTTAAGGGAGCTTAACTGGTTATGACAAGTGTTAAAAAATTGCGGGTTGTACCTTTTTCGTGTGAGCAAATGTTTAACTTAGTTAATGATGTTGAGCGTTATCATGAATTTCTTCCTTATTGTTCTGCAAGTAACGTGAATTATCGGGATGAGGATGAAATTCAAGCAACCTTAGTTATTACTGCAGCTGGTATAAGTAAATCATTTACGACTAGAAACCTCCAACAGCTCAATAAGATGATTGAAATTCGTTTAGTTGACGGTCCGTTTAAACATCTGGAAGGTTTTTGGCGCTTTGATGAAGTACCAGGAGGGGGTTGTCAAATTGGTTTTGATTTAGAATTTGAATTTGCAGGTAGAATGTTTGCGTTTCTATTAGGATCTGTATTTGAGCAGGTCACTGATAAAATGGTTGATGCCTTTTGTGAACGCGCTGAGTTTATTTATGGTCGAAGTTGAAGTCATTTATATTGACTATGAGCAAGTAATTACTCATTTACATTGTACGTTACCTGAAGGGGCAACTGTAGAAGATGCACTTAATGAGTCTGGAATAGTTACTCTTTTTCCAGACGTACAAGAATTAGCTATTGGTATTTTTTCAAAACGTGTAGATCGCACAACAGCTTTAAAAACAGGCGATCGAATTGAAATTTATCGCCCATTAATTAATGATCCTAAAGAGAAACGGCGCTTACGCGCTAAGAAAATTTAATAGTAATATTACTATTTAAGGCATATGGTCAATTCGAGTTAACCTATCGTGCCTAAAATACAATACAATATTACGAATCTCTCTTATACTATTACCACGTTGCCAAGTGTAAGCATAGTCCCAACGATCATTATTAAAAGTAGGGCTTAAAAGGCTGGTACCCATTAAAATAGCTACATCTTCTTTACTCATGCCAACGTGTAAGCGTGCAATTTTATCTTGAGGTAATAAGTTACCTTGTTGAACGACACGTCTGGCAAAGTCATAAGACATACATTGTGTTAATGTTAATACTAAAGCAATCAGTAAGATACGTGGTGTAAATCTCATTTTTTTGCCCACAATTAAAAATTTCGCCATAATATCATGCTATCTTTAGAAATAACACCAGCTTTAGGCATCATTACTG
The DNA here is from genome assembly GCF_900461525.1 of Legionella busanensis. Taxonomy (NCBI): domain Bacteria; kingdom Pseudomonadati; phylum Pseudomonadota; class Gammaproteobacteria; order Legionellales; family Legionellaceae; genus Legionella; species Legionella busanensis. The sequence continues at coordinate 398,985 of NZ_UGOD01000001.1, forward strand.
TTTTAGGAGTTTTTGTGGAAGAAAGTCAGCAATTGAAAGACGCCGGTTTAAAAATTACTATACCGAGATTGAAAGTATTACAGATTTTAGAGCAATCTACCGATCATCATCTAAGCGCTGAAGCTGTTTATAAAAAGCTCTTAGATATGGGAGAAGATGTAGGCTTAGCAACTGTGTATCGGGTTTTAACTCAATTTGAAGCAGCTGGTTTAGTTTCGCGTCATAATTTTGAGGGCGGTTATTCAGTTTTTGAATTATCTCAAGGTGAACATCATGATCATCTTGTTTGTGTTAAATGTGGTAAGGTTGAAGAGTTTATTGATGAGGTTATTGAGCAAAGGCAACAATTAATTGCTGAGAAAGCTCAATTTAAGATGACAGATCATGCTTTAAATATTTATGGCCTATGTCCTGATTGTCAATAATCCCTTAAAGTTTATATTCTATTATATAAATAACCTATTTTGTTTAATTGTTTGCACAAGGTTGTATGTTAGGTATGAAAATGAGTTAAAAATATTGCTGACGAGTATCTACTTTGGTTTAACTTAGGTAAATTAGAGGCAACAGGAATAACTTTACTTTTAATGTATAAATTCCTTCTTTTGCCAGAGAAAAAGTATATTATAGTTTGAAATATATTGCTTAAAATAATAAATGAATAAGCCATCCATATCTGAACTAGCAGCGCCTTATCAAGCTCATCCCGTTTTTTCTTTTAGCTTAGGTAATATTTTAATTGATAATAAAATTTTGCCTAATGCCTCAGTCAATCTTCTTGTTAAAAATTTTAATCGTCATGGACTAATTGCAGGTGCGACAGGCACAGGTAAAACAAAAACCATGCAAGTATTGTGCGAGCAATTATCACAAGCAGGGATCCCTTCACTTGTTATGGATATTAAAGGAGATGTATCAGGATTGGCTATGCCTGCTGTTACAAGTGAGTTTTTAAAAAGTCGTAGTCAGTTGTTAAATATACCCTTTGTACCAAAAGCTTATCCTGTTGAGTTATTTACTTTGAGTGAGAAACTTTTAGGCATTCAATTACGTACGACACTAATGGATTTCGGCGCACTTTTATTCGCACGACTTTTAGCGCTTAATGAAACCCAAGCTAGTATTATTACTGTTATTTTTGAATATGCAAAAGTAAATAATTTACCGTTTATTACTTTAAATGATTTCAAAGCTATTTTAAATTTTATTCAAACGGAAGAAGGGAAAGCTGACTTTAAAGCCCAATTTGGTAATGTTGCTAGTACATCGATTAATATTATTTTACGTAAAATTATTGATTTGGAGGCGCAAGGTATTCAGGAATTTTTTTCTAAGCCGGCTTTTAAAATAAACGATTTACTGCGCATTAACGCGCAAGGGGAAGGCATTATTTCTATTTTGCGTTTAATGACTATGCAGGAGAATCCTAAGCTATTCTCCACATTTATGATTAAGCTCTTAACAGACGTTTATCAAAAACTACCTGAAATTGGCGATCCACCGAAGCCTAAGTTAGTTTTATTTATTGATGAGGCGCATTTAATTTTTAACCAAGCTAATCAAACCTTATTACAGCTGCTAGAAACTACCGTCAAGTTAATCCGTTCCAAAGGAGTGGGTATTATCTTTTGCACCCAAACACCTAGTGATATTCCTGCCAGTATACTAAGTCAACTCGGTTTAAAAATTCAACATTCTTTACGGGCATTTACAGCAAAAGATAGACAAGCGATAAAATTAGTCGCACAAAATTTTCCACCCTCAGATTATTACAATATAGAAAATTTATTAACTTCCCTTGGCATAGGTGAGGCATTAGTAACAGCGCTTGATGATCGGGGCCAGCCAACACCTGTTGTACATTGTATGATGCGCCCGCCTGCATCACGTATGGGTTCTTTAACCAATCAGGAAGCTGACTCCATTATCATTAAATCTGAATTATTAGCTTATTATAAGGAGACTAAAAATGAAAAATCAGCAGCAGAAGTGTTAGCTAGTAAGCGAAATTCAGAACCCAGTAAAATGAATAAAAACAAGCAAGAAAAAGAACCGCCGTCAATCATCACGACGCTTGGTAAAAGCAGTTTATTTCGACAAATTGTGCGGCAGACTTTTCGTGAGCTAACTAGAGCACTTCTACGGGCAATGGGTTTAAAGAAATAATATTGTAATAGACTTCTAATCATTAATTTATATACGAATATCGAGAATCTCTAATTGCTTAAGTAGCAACGTTAAAGACTCAACTAAATTTGTATTAAGCGCTGCCAATGAATGTGGTTTTTCAGTTAAGCTTTGTTTACATTCTAACTCAACGCCTAAATAATCTTCTGCTGCATATTTTTTTCTGAGGCTTGTAGTAAAGCCATCACTATTACCTCGATATGGGTAATTTAGCCGTACTCGCAAATGTTGATGATTCTGTTTTAGTATTTGTTGCCATAGTCGAGCAAGCTTTTGCTCAGTAGGTCGTTTAGGATCATAAAGAAATCCAATATCAGTCGTTCTATTTACACCATTTAAACTTGGTGTAAAACTGTGAATAGATAAATGCCAGACTTGATATCCTTTAACGATAGCGTCTTGAATGCGCTCTTCAGCTGATTGGCGAAAAGGTAGGTAATAATTTTTTATTAAATATTCTTTTTCTTCGGTAGAAAATTGTTGTGATATTTCAGAAAAACAGGTTTTATGTTTAAGGCTACGATTACAATCAATCAATAAGCGACTCACGGTAGCAGAGATTAAGGGGTAATTAAATACATGGCTTAAGTGCTTAGCGATAGCGAAAGCGCCAATATCAAGGCCTCTATGGGTATCTAATAATAATTGATAATCTCTAAAATAATGCTCAAACGCTGACGGTACTGTATTGACTGCGTGTTCGCAGCTTAAAATAACTTTTATTTGTTTCACGTTGGATTAAATTGTTGATTTGTTAATAAACAATGACTAAGTTGGCGATAGATACTTGATAAAATAGTTTTATCAATGTTTGGTCCGCTAGCCTTTAATAAACGCTCACTCAAATTCCCTTGACTTAAAATATATTCTAAAACACGTTGACTTGTATCATCTAGATGATGACTAATTTGTTCAATAAGTCGTGACCATGCTTCATTGCAATTTTTAACAGGATTTTTTAACTGCCATTGTTTTATTAATTCTGGATCAGTGATCGGTACGGCCAATCCATGCACTATAGTTTGGTCAAATAGCGCCCGTAATTGTTGGGTAGGATAGGGGTTTTCTAAAAAATAATTTGAGTTTTGAATCCAGTTTTTAAGAATATAAAAAACGGCCTTTGCAATAGCAATATCCGCTTTGACACATTCTTGCGTATCTAAAATACGAATTTCAATCGCTTTACAATTAAATTTGGGAATTGCTGCCCTGGAGTTTAGCCACTCATGCTGAAGAATTCCTTCAGGATCAAAAGGGCGGATAGCTTTATACATAGGTTGTAAAACTTGTCGTTGGTACTCTGCTTCTGAACTTATAAATTCTGGAATAATATGGCCACTTATAGCGGGAATTTTAAGTTGATTTTTACCATAGAAATCGAGTCGCGTATCTAAAATATTAGTTATACCGCCTTCAAGGAAAGGTGAGCTTGCTGCTAAGGCAGGTAATAAAGGTAATAATATACGAATTGCATTATGTAGCTGATTAAACTCAGCATCATTAGCAAAAGGTAAGTTAAGATGCATACTTTGTAAATTTGACCAGCCATGGCCTTCGCAATTAAAGATAGTATCGAATTGTTGATAAAGTTCTTTTTTATCATGTGGCCAGCGTTTAGTTTCTTTAAAAGGATTCATCCATGGATGGGCGCCCGTAGGCAGCAACTGGAGATTGTATTTATCTAAAAGTTTACTTAGCTTCTCAACTGTCTTCTGAAAATAAGCTTCCAGAGGTTCAGATAGAGGGCGAGGACCATTATTTTTTAATTCAAGGACATGTAAAACCAATTCATTGCTAACTGCAATTTCACCTAAGCTGACTTCATTAACTATTTCACCAGCAAGTTCTTGCAAAATAAAATCACTTCTCGGCTGAATATTGAGTGAGGTTTTGTCAACTAACATATATTCAATTTCAATACCAATGACAGAAAAAATAGAATAATTAGACATAACCATGCTTCCTGCGAATTCGTTGAAGAAAAACATTCATAATTTGCTGATAAAGGGCTTCACCTAATATTTTATCTTCCCAACCGTAGTCAATATTAGGATTGTCATTAACTTCAATAACGTAATGTTTACCATTATAACTTTTCATATCAACGCCATATAAACCATCACCAATTAAGCGCGTTACTTTTAAAGCAGTCTTAATAATGGCTTCAGGCACCTCATGGATAGGAAAGGATTCAATCTTACCTTCGCGCGTTTCCTTTGTTGCTTCTTCCCAATTATAAATTTGCCAATGGTTTTTAGCCATATAGTAGCGACAAGCAAAAATAGGGCGGTTATCTAATATGCCAATACGCCAATCAAATTCGGTAGGGATAAAGGGTTGAATTAAGACGAGATCAGAGGTTTTGAAAAATTGTGATAAGGATTTTTGCAGTGATTTACTATCTTCAATTTTAATCACACCATGTGAAAAAGCCCCATCTGGTTTTTTTAATACACAAGGGAAATCAACTTCAGGAACATCTTTATCATATTTACTTAAAAAAAGTGTTTCTGGTGTTAAAATTTGATGGCTACGCATTAATTCCGCTAAATACACTTTATTACTACATTTAACAATGGACTGCGGATCATCAATAACGACCATATTTTGTTGATGAGCATAACGCGCCATACGATAAGTATAATGATTGACTGCGGTGGTAGCCCGAATAAATAAAGCATCATACTCAGCAATTGATTTACTATCGCTTTTCTCTATAAAGTCGACATTTAGCCCCATTTCTTCACCTGTATGGGCAAAAAATTCTAACGCTTTTTTATTAGAAGGTGCATTAAGCTCAGTAGGATCAATTAAAATAGCTAAATCATGATAGCGTTGTTTTTTGCGCCATTGATGAAAACGTTTTTTAGATAAATAACTTTCTGCGGCCTCCTTTAAAAATTGCATGTGGTGAGTAGGTACATCTGCTATTGATAAGGCTTGTAAGTGTTTAATTCGCCATTGTCTTTTCCTCTCCAGGGTAAAACGTAGCAAAGGAAGAGGAAAAAGACCGTGTAACTTTTTAGCAAGTAAGACATGCCTTTTAGCCATATTTTGGCCAAAATAAAGACTAAAAACAAATTCATCTGTCTTAATATCATGTAAACTATGTTCTATTTCATCATCAATTTCCTGAGAGATTAACTTAGATAAGCTATTACTTAATACATCCTGAATGCTATCAACGGACGGAATTACTTTATGATCGCGTGCATGAGCTAAAAGGGAAACATAATAGCCTATACTTTGATGATTATATGATTGGCAAAGGTTAATCACACGTGTAGCTTTACTTTGAGTATATTCCTCTTTAGACAAATAATCTCTTGCATGAACAATAGGTGCCAAGTGGCTTAAAAATTCCCAACTGGGAGGTTCATCCGTTACTACTATTGTTTGCATCCATTACCTCCTTAGGTTGAATGATCAATAAATTGGCATCATAGGTTAATACACCTAACATGATTGAATTTATTAAGCGATTGATACTTACTTTATAGTAATTATCTTGTGATAGCGGGTTTTCGCGATGAGGATCAGCGACAACTATTAATTTCTGTGACTCATCATAGCCGCATAAAACAACAAAATGGCCGGCAGGTGTGCCCCGAATATCATCATAAAGTCCTTGGCCATTTTTAGTGTAAATTTCTCGTGCGCTTCGATATAAATAGGTTACGCTTAACCCTGTTAAGATAGGTATTTGTTGATCAAAGTATTTTTTTAACAGCTGAAGATTTAATGTTTTAAAGCGTATTTCGCCGCCTAAGGCCATATAATCTAAATAGGAACGACTGGCCTGTAAAAAACGCTTTGTTCTTTTATATTTCATTTGAGTTTTAATTTTTCTTGCTAGTAACTCAGGGCAGCCATCCCCATTATTTTCGAACCAAGTAGGATCAAAAACATTAAGATTATTAACATATAAAGTGACCTTAAAGCCTTGCTGTAGAGCATGCTTGCCTATCATGGAAGCTAATGTACCCCCTGAAATTGAGCGCTCAACCGTTTTAACTGTCTGCTCTAAGGGTATATTTAAGTTATAGTAACGATAAATCGCATGTAGACTTGTAGGACCGCAAGACTCATCATCTGGCTGGTTGTGAATTGTTAAATCAATCATAGCTGTTTTAGACAATTTCCTTAATTTATTTAAGTTAGTCTTAAGACAATCTCTTGTCAAATAATGGTTTTCTTTACTAAAGCTTCGTCGTTTTATCGTAAAAAATTTATCTTAAGAAGCATATTTAAGGTAAATGTGTAACAAAAACTATTAGCGGAATAAATAATCCAAATGATAAGATAAGCATAGCAGGAAATAGTAGATAATTCTTTTCTCTCATGTTTTGCTTTAAACTAGACACTTCATGTCTAACGTTAGGCTTGCTCAAAAGATAGGCCATTATTAGTAACCCATAAAAATAAACAGAAAAGCACGTTAATTTATAGAAAATATCAGGTGGCATTTGATGAGCAGCAAGATAACCTATAGGAAAATTAACAAAAAGAAAGCTAATTATCCATAAGCTCATATCAAGTGTAATCGGGGGGCCCTGTTCGATAGATTCATATAAATCAACAAGCGGCATGATTAAAAGAGGAAAATAATAAAGCCAACCTAGAGGGCTCAAAACTAGCATGACAACTAAAGTTAAGCAAAATGAGCGATGGTTATTTCTATTTCGTTCTAAATAATTAAGTCTTTTAATATACCAAATTAAACCACTAATAAAAGTAATATAATAAATTAACTGAACTAACCACAAATCTGGATTCCTACTATACGGATCTACTAAAAAACGAAATAAAAAACCATAAATAGAAGCATTCCAGGAATCACCATACCAAAGTACCCGTCCTAATAAAGAAAAATAGTTATTATAAATTTGGATTCCATAGGTGAAAACCGGAATCAAATGGGCAGTAAGACAGGTCATAATCATTATAATCAAAACTCGATAGCGCTTTTCTTTCCAAGCAAAAATAAATAGTAAAGCAGGAAATAGTTTAAGCGAGGTAATAATTCCCCATAATAAACCAGCATAAACATCATTGTTTTGACGGTAAAAATTATATCCAATAACTATAAAAAATAATAATAAGCCGCCTATTTGCGCAAGATTAGTAGACATTATTGTGGGATAAAATGCGATATAAATAACTAAACAATAAAGCCAATTTTTTCGAAAAAGAGCAGGCTTAAGCGTTAACTTAAAGGAAAAGTAGGCACCTATTAATCCTAATATAAATATGCTTACTGACCAAAGTACTACGGCTTCTTTGTAATTAAGGAATGCTAATGGCCTAAGAATTTCCATGAAAAAGGGAGGATTTAAATTAATAGGTAGTTTTTCATTAGTAGATAAGAAAGTGGCACTTAAAGAAGTATAAGGGTTAGAATGATTATTATAAGCGAGAGCTGAAGCATAGAAAGAGACAAAGTCTAACCGTAAATCTAGCTTAAATAGGAAATAAAAAAGCAAGATATAAGTAATCATCACTAAGAAAATAAAAAAAGCTTTAGATAAGTTAGGGAATATTTGTAACTTTGTCATATTGTTAGATTATTAAAAGGTAATTTTACACTTTAAGCACTTTTATTGATAATTCAAGCTTAAAAGTTGCTACTAGTTCAGCTGCATGAAGATAATGCGTATAAGCTTGAACTTCGATAATTCTATTAATTCGCTCTTTAGTTTCTTCTGATTGTATAAGCATTTCTTTAACACTGTCACCCATCTGACAAACAAAATAAACAGTTGATTCTGGCCGCTTAATAAATTGAGCTTGAAATGACTTAAATACGAGCGATATTTTTTTCTTCATTTGGTTAGCATAGTAAAAGCCATATAAACCACCTGCTAAATCAGCGCCAACCGCAAGAGCACCAAAATACATTGAATTTAAATGATTTTTACTACGTCGTTTTAAGGGTAATTGAATAACTAAATTTTTATCATTAATTTCGATAATTTTAGGCTTTAAGTAGCCAATTAAAGGCACTTGAAAACGACCAAAATACCACAGAAAAAACTTAAAACGAGTTAAGATAGTCATGAAACAATATCCTTTTGAAAAAGACTAATAATTAAATGTTAAGATGATTCTTTACCAATTTCTAAATGCGAAATAACTTTTTTAACGCCACGAACTACAGTGGCGCGTTTAATGATCGCTACAATCGATTTCCTATGCTTCACTTGGCCGCTTAAGGTAACTACACCATTTGTGGTAGTTGCGTTGATCCCTACCAAAGGAATAGAATCATCATCTAATACTTTTGCTTTAAGAACGGCTGCTTCAACTTTAGCGGTAATATAAGTGTCTGTTAAAGCTGTATTAACTTGCTTAATGACTAAATCTTCTACGTCAATGGATTTAACGCCCTTGGTTGTATTAACTAATCGTAATGCTTTAATAAACGCCTCATTATTCTTAACATACCCTTTTAAAGTAACCGCGCCATCCTCTGTAGAGACCGAAATTTTAAGTGGATTTAAATCTTTATCTTTAGTGAACTTTGCAGTGATTTTAGTAGTTATTACTGAATCACTAATAGTTTGTTCGATTTCTTGTAGTTTAGTTTCGGCATAACTTACATTAAATGTAGCTATTAAGAGAAATAGAGTAAGGATTATGTTAGTGAAGAAACGCATAGTAATAGCTCAAAGCAAACAGAGTAGGATTATATCATTTTTAAAATTTTATTCCTAAAATTAATAATTTTAGGAACAATTATCTTCAATTTTATATCAGAAAGAATTGTTTAATAAATTTTTAAAATTAGCAATACATGTAGTTTTTTTAAATAAAGCTAATCATCTAATTTGGTAACATTAAGGCTTTGAATTAAATAAGGTGGATCTTTAGCAGGAATGACAATAACAGAAAAATAAATAGTTGTTTTTAACTCAGGAATATTAAACCCTTGGTTCACTCGCCAAAAAATGACATTTTCAAATCCTTGCTGAGCTATAAATTGTTTTGTATTAACTGCACTGGGATGGAGAGTAAGCTGATTATCTCTGATTGTATTAATCTTATCGCCCAGAAAACTATTTAAATTCTGCCAAGCCTCTGGTGTATAATGTGATTTTACTGAATTTAGCTGACTATCCATTGTTTTATAGTTAAGAGATAATGTATTTAAAAGGGTTTGTTTTGTCCAGGCTAAAACGTTGGCATTATCAGCAAAGCATAGCGCTGGTAGAAGAATAATTATTAAAATAAATTTGCAGATATACTTAGGCATTTAAATTTCCTATTAAACCCTTAACATCAGTAGTATAGCAATTACTGAGGTTTAATATTTATCCTTATTGATCAAATGATGATATAAACTCGCAAAACATTTAATAACAGGTATATAATTTGTAATTTTTTATAGCAGATGGCTAGTCTTATGCAGTCAATTAGTATTCGAGGCGCAAGAACACATAATTTAAAGAATGTTGACGTTAAAATACCGCGCAATCAGTTAACAGTTATAACCGGTCTATCTGGTTCAGGAAAATCATCACTTGCTTTTGATACATTATATGCTGAAGGACAGCGTCGTTATGTTGAGTCGCTCTCAGCTTATGCACGTCAATTTTTATCAGTGATGGAAAAGCCTGATGTAGATGCTATTGAAGGTTTATCGCCTGCTATCTCTATTGAGCAAAAGGCAACATCTCATAATCCGCGCTCAACAGTAGGTACCATTACAGAAATTTATGATTATTTGCGTTTACTTTTTGCCCGGGTGGGTGAACCTCGCTGCCCCATTCATCAACTTAGCTTACATGCACAAACTGTAAGTCAAATGGTTGATCAAGTTTTAGCATTACCAGCAGATAGTAAAGCGATGATTTTAGCACCTGTGGTACGTGAGCGGAAAGGAGAGCATTTACAATTACTACAGCAGCTACAAGCACAAGGTTATATTCGAGCGAGGATCGATGGCGAGATTTATGAATTAGATGACCCACCGAAGTTGTCTTTACGTCAGAAGCATACTATTGAAGTTGTTGTTGACCGTTTTAAAATTCGCCCGGATATTAAACAACGTCTTAGCGAATCCTTTGAAAATGCGCTTAACTTGGCCGAAGGTATAGCACTGGTTGTTTCCTTAGATAACAGCTTTACCGATCTTATTTTCTCATCAAAATTTGCCTGCTCGGAATGTGGTTATAGTTTAAGTGAATTAGAACCAAGGCTATTTTCTTTTAACAATCCTTTAGGAGCATGTTCAACTTGTGATGGCTTAGGCGTTAATCAATTTTTTGATCCTAACCGTGTGATACATGATGAAACAGCTAGCTTAGCATCTGGCGCTGTTCGAGGATGGGACAGAAAAACGACTTATTATTATTCTTTATTAGAATCGTTATCTCATCATTATCGATTTGATCTTGAAACGGCTTTTTGCGATTTGCCAGAAAAAATAAGAAATGTTGTTCTGCATGGTAGTGGTAAAGAAGAAATTGAGTTTCGCTATCAACGACCACGCGGCGGCTATTTTCTTAGACGTCATGCTTTTGAAGGAATTATTCCTAATATGCAACGTCGCTATCATGAGTCAGAATCATTAGCAACCCGAGAAGAATTAGCTAAGTATCTTGCTTCGCGACCTTGCCCTGCTTGTTTTGGTACTCGCTTACGCGAAGAAGCGAGACACGTTTTTATTGATGATAAAAATTTACCCGAGCTTTGTGCTTACTCTATCGATAAAGCTTATGAATTTTTCAAGAGCCTACATCTAACCGGTTATCGTGGTGAAATTGCTGATAAAATTAATAAAGAAATTGTTGAACGACTTGGATTTTTAGTTAATGTTGGCCTAGATTATCTCTCCCTTTCTCGCAGTGCTGAAACGCTTTCGGGTGGTGAAGCGCAGCGTATTCGTCTAGCTAGTCAAATTGGCTCAGGGTTAGTAGGAGTGATGTATATTTTAGATGAGCCTTCAATTGGATTACATCAACGAGACAATGATAGGCTGTTAAAAACCCTAATGCATTTGCGTAATCTAGGAAACACGATTATCGTTGTTGAGCATGATGAAGATGCGATTCGGGCAGCAGATTATGTACTTGATGTAGGTCCCGGTGCAGGTGTTCATGGTGGTGAAATTGTTGCTTCTGGAAGCCCAACGGAAATTATTAAAAACCCAACCTCCTTAACTGGAAAATATTTATCTGGCGTTGAGAGTATTGCAATTCCTGAGCAACGGAGAGTAATAGATGAATCTCGAATGCTGCACTTATCTGGTGTTAATTGCAATAATTTAAATAATATTAAGGTAAGTATACCGCTTGGTTTGGTAACCTGTATTACAGGTGTCTCTGGCTCCGGTAAATCAAGTTTAATTAATGACACTTTATATCCCATTGCAGCGAATAAATTGAATCGAGCTAATTTATTATGTAACGGGGCTTTGGAAAGTATTCAAGGCTTAGATTTATGTGACAAAGTAATTGATATCGATCAAAGTCCTATTGGCCGCACCCCGCGTTCTAACCCTGCTACTTACACAGGTGTATTTACGCCCATTCGTGAATTATTTTCCAATACACCAGAAGCACGGGCGCGTGGTTATCAACCTGGGCGTTTTAGTTTTAATGTGAAGGGTGGGCGCTGTGAAGCTTGTCAAGGTGATGGATTAATTAAAGTTGAAATGCATTTTTTACCTGATATTTATGTAGCTTGCGATGTGTGCAAAGGAAAACGATATAATCGTGAAACGTTAGAAATTGAATATAAAGGTAAAAATATTCATGAAGTGTTAGAAATGACAGTTGAAGAAGCAAGAGAGTTTTTTGACGCCATTCCGGTCCTAGCACGAAAATGTCAAACGTTAATTGATGTAGGCTTGTCTTATATTCATATTGGTCAAAGTGCAACAACTCTATCAGGTGGTGAAGCACAACGTATTAAGTTAGCTCGAGAATTATCTAAACGTGATACAGGCAAGACGCTTTATATACTTGATGAGCCGACTACGGGCTTACATTTTCATGATACAAAGCAGCTATTAGCCGTATTATTTCGACTGCGAGAACATGGCAATACGATTATCATCATTGAACATAACTTAGATGTGATTAAAACGGCAGACTGGATTATTGATCTAGGGCCTGAAGGTGGCAGTAAAGGTGGGCAGATTATTGCCACAGGTACGCCGGAAGCGGTTGCTGAGTGCAAAGTTTCTTATACGGGGCAATTTTTAAAACCGCTATTAGCTAAATAATTGCAGCGCGATTACTGACGTTGAGGTGCTGCCTTCCTTTTGTTACTAAGCTTAACTTTAGCACTTCTTAAAAGGCAGCACGTTAATTTCAATTAACAATAAATTTTAATTATTCTTTTTATAGGAGAATATGTTTCTGATAGTAGCTTTATTTTACAACTACCTTAGCTTGGTAAGAATCTAAGGTAGAGGAAGTAGGAGATTCCTTCGATTCTCGTTTGCCACCGAAAAAGGAGCCATCTGCAATTCTTGCATTAGCTTCTGTTTTATGAATTGCTCTAGCCATCTCTTTTGCTTCTAATGATAATCCACTTCTCTTTGCTTGATCCCATGCGCCATCTTTTTTATTAATACGATGAATATAAAGTAGCCCCGGTATGACACCAGCTATAATCCCAAGTATTGATAATAATACCATACCTGTTTGCTTCCAAACTTTTGGCTTGCCTTGTACCTCATTGGCAATTTTTTTTAAATTAGCATATTCTTTCTCAGTTGGATTAACGATAGCCTTATAAGTTTGTATTAAGATTCTTTTTGCATCTTGCTCAACAGTAGGATTTTTTTGTACAACTTCCGTAATTGTTTGATTTAATTCCTTAATTTGGTTTTGTAAAAGAAGAGCATGATCTTCGCTATATAACCAACCTTCATGATTTTCAGTCCACCGATGATAAATATTTATAAATATATCAGCTGAAATTAATTGCGATTTATTATAAGTACCGTGATAACGTATTAAATTAATTTCTTCTGAGAGTAAATTTAACTGCTCTAACATTTTATCAATAGTAGTGTTGTATGTTGGGCATTTTGATCTTAACATAATTCAACCTTTTTGATCTAAAAAATGGCGTAAAATACCATAATAGACCTTATTGATCAAATTTAACCTAATCCGAGAAATTTTCTTTAGAAATTTCGCTTAAGAAGATTTGATTTGGTTTCTCTTTCGTCTAGACAGGATCTAAGTTTTTTAATAAATCCTGACCACTTGTAGGATAGATTTCCGCTTACGCGGACGAGAGATGTATGATTTTGTCTTAAGTAAATTATAGCGTATAGTAAATTATTACTATCAAACAATTATTATAAAGTATGGCTATTTGATCTTTTGAGCCCAATGCTTATCGTTAAGTATAAGGATGCGCTGATGAGTTTAAAAAAATACCATGAAAAAAGGAATTTTAATAAAACGCCAGAGCCTAAAGGCAAAGTTCAGCATACTCAGAAAAGTCTTTTTATTATTCAAAAGCATGCTGCAAGCCATCTACATTATGATTTTCGTTTAGAATTAGAAGGGGTACTTAAAAGCTGGGCTGTCCCTAAAGGGCCTTGTCTTGACCCTAACGTAAAAAGGTTAGCGATGCAGGTTGAAGATCATCCTGTTGAATATGGCTCTTTTGAAGGTATCATACCAGCGGGTGAGTATGGTGGTGGGACAGTAATGCTTTGGGATAGAGGCAAATGGCACCCCTTAGACGATGATCCTGTAGCAGCATATGAAAAAGGCCATCTTCGCTTTGAATTAAATGCTGAAAAGTTAAAAGGACGCTGGGATTTAATTAAATCTTATAAAGATAAAAAAGTTTGGTTCTTAGTTAAATATAAAGATAAAGAGGTAAAATCTTTAGCAGAGTACGATATTACTGATGAAAAACCAAATAGCGTTTTAACAAGCCAAACTTTAGAAGAAATTAAGGAGAATTATACTCACAGCTGGGATAAACAAGGCCTAAAGAAAGCTCCAAAAATTAAAAAGTCAGACATTGCTAAACAATTAGCTTCTGTATTATCAGAAAATAAAGCTAAATCAATTTTCCCAGATATCATTTCACCTGAGCTTGCAACCTTAGTTGATGAAATACCAGAAGGCCCTAACTGGCTTCATGAAATTAAATTTGATGGTTATCGGATTATAGCTTTTAAGGATGGAAGCACTATTCGATTAATGTCGCGTAATAATAAGGATTGGACAGCTAACTTTCCTAATATTGTTACTGAGCTTAAAAAATTACCTGTAAAACGAACAATTTTTGATGGCGAAATTGTAGTACTTGATGAACAACATAAATCTAATTTTCAACTTTTACAAAATTCAGTTAAAGCCAATAAAAAAGTACCCTTTATTTACTATATTTTTGATTTAATCTATGTTGAAAAATCTGATTTAAGAGAACAGCCTCTCTTAGAACGAAAAACAACTTTAGCTAAAGTTTTGGAGTCGAGTAATAAAGAAGTTCTGCGTTTTAGCGAACACATTATTGACCAAGGTGAGGAAGTATTAAAGCAATCTTGTGCGTTAGCTTTAGAAGGCATTGTCTCAAAAAAGGTTAACTCACTTTATTTAGAAAAGCGGACAGAAGATTGGGTTAAAGTTAAATGTATTAAGCGGCAAGAGTTTGTAGTTGGCGGTTATACTTTACCTAAAGGTGCTCGTCATTATTTTGGTTCATTATTGGTAGGTTTTTACGACAAGCAAGGCCAATTACATTATTGTGGTAATGTAGGCACAGGCTTTACCCAAGCATCACTAAAGTCGGTTTTTAAGGAATTAGAAAAACATCGTACAACAAAAAATCCCTTTAACTCACGTCCTCCAGATGCTTCTAAAGCATTATGGGTAAACCCTATTTTAGTTGCAGAAGTTGAATTCACTGAATGGACTAACGATGAACGCTTGCGTCATCCTAGTTTCCAGGGCTTACGTTATGATAAAGACGCTCATTCTGTAAGAAAAGAAGTTGAAACACCCATTAAAGAGGTTAATCAATCAACTAAAAGTTCGAAAAAGAGATCAAAGAAAAAGCAAGATTTTGCTGGTTTAACTCATGCTGATAAAGTTATTTATACAGAAGATAAAATTACTAAAGGTGAACTATATAGTTATTATGATGAAATAAGTGAATATATTTTGCCTTACATAAAAAATCGTTTATTAACTTTAGTAAGATGTCCTGAGAAGTACTCAAAATGTTTTTATCAAAAACATCTTTATGCTAATAGGTCTCCATCACTTTATTCTTTAGCAGTGCAAGGAAAAACTGAGGTTGAGCAATATCTTTACTTAAAAGATAAAAAAGGATTATTAAGTTTAATCCAAATGGGTGTCTTAGAAATTCATCCCTGGGGAAGTCAAATAAAAAGCCTTGAATACCCTGATACTATCACTATTGATCTTGATCCTGCCCCAGATGTACTTTGGAAGGAAGTAGTGCAAGCTGCTTTAGAGATAAAAAAATATTTAGAGCAAATTCAATTAACCTGCTTTGTTAAAACAACGGGTGGTAAAGGTCTACATGTCGTTGTACCAATTTTACCCGAATATGATTGGGAAGAAGTAAAACAATTTACTGAAATTTTTGTACAGTTTTTAGAAAAGCTAAAACCTGAAGCCTATGTTAGTAAAATATCTAAAACGAAGCGTAAAGGAAAAATATTTATTGATTATTTACGTAATCAGCGTGGTGCCACAGCGATTAGCACCTATTCAACGCGAGCTCGCTTACATGCGCCAGTTGCAACACCGCTTGATTGGAATGAGCTAACAGACAACTTTAATGATACCTTTTATACAATACGTTCTTTGCCACATCGTTTAAAAGAATTAAAGACTGACCCATGGCAAGAGTTTAGAAAAATTAAACAATCATTAAACTTAGATGCTTTAAGAAGTTAATTCTTATTGCAAAAACTAGAAAGCTATTTAAGCAGCATTTTCATTTCATTACTATTAGGATTAAGTATTAATTTTATTGGTATATCTCCCATTGACGCCTTAATCTATACAGCTGTTTTTTATGGCATTACCGCGCCCATTTTAATCTTAATTGTTCTTCATATGGCAAATAATAAAAAGATAATGGGTAAGTTTGTAAATAGGCAGCTTTCAAATTTATTAGGCTTTAGTACTTTTTCTTTAATGTTTTTAGCAATCATTACTTTACTATATTTTCAATTTCCTTAGTCTACGCTTAATAAGAGTACTATAAATTCTAATTAATAGGATTTAAATAATGGAGAATAGATTAAGGGTAAGGGATTGCTTAATAGTTGGTGCTGGCCCTGCGGGGTTGACAGCTGCTATTTATTTAGCTCGTTTCCGTCGAAATATTGCTATTTTTGATTTTAACTATAGTAGGGCTTCCTTGATTCCCACTTCCCATAATTATCCCGGTTTTGTTAAAGGTATTTCGGGTAAAGAACTATTAGAACGGTTAAAACAACAATTACAAGTTTATAACGTTGCAGTGATTAGAGAGAAAATTGAGTCTATAGAACAAGCAGAAGGGGGCTTTATAGCAAGGAGTGCTAATCATGAAATTTTTAGTAGTCATGTTATACTTGCAACCGGCGTTAAGGATATAGAGCCTCAATTACCTTTTATTAATAACGCAATTCAGCAGGGATTAATTAGGCATTGCCCTATTTGTGATGCCTACGAAGTGATTAATCAGAAAATAGCTGTCATCGGTGAGGGAAAAGCAGGACTAGGAGAGGCTCGCTTTCTGCGACACTATACACCTTATATTACTTTACTTACTTTAGGACGACTACCCAAATGGAGCAGAAAGGAAGTTAAAGCCCTTAAAGAGGCCAATCTAATTATCAATCCATTACCGCTCATTAAAATTGAGCTTACGCTAAATACAGGAGCAACACTTTATTTTGCGGATGGTAAGCAAGAACATTATGATTGTCTTTACTCAGCGCTTGGGTGTATTAAGCATAAAGATCTAGCTATTATGCTAAATGCAAAAGAAAAAAAGGGTACTTTAGTTATTAATCGTAATTATGAAACCTCTGTTAAAGGGCTATTTGCTATAGGAGACTTAGTTTCTGATTTATATCAGATTTGTGTTGCTGAAAGTCAAGCAGCGGTAGCTGCCACAGCAATTCATCGCAGGTTAGCTAAACTTGATTAATTACTGCCTCATTAAATGAAAGCTAAATTAAAATTTTAATAAGATAATTTTAGGGTTAAAGAATTCTTAGCATTTTTATGTATTTACGTTAGGATAGAATTTTATGAAAACCATAAAAGAGATCGTTGATTTTCTTAAAGAAAATGATCTTACTCTAATAACAGCAGAATCATGTACTGCAGGCCAAATCCTTGCTTTACTAGGAAAAATTGAAGGGTGCGGTAGTTGCCTTGAAGCTGGTTTTGTTGTTTATTCTTGCCAAGCAAAAAAGAGGCTTTTAGGAGTTAAGCAAACCACTATTAAGAAATATACATTAACCAGCGAAGAAGTAGCTCTTGAAATGGCTAGGGGAGCCCTAAAAGACAGTAGAGCTAATATTGTTATTGCAACTACCGGTATTACAGGCGATGAGCCTATGGATGGTATTGCGCCAGGTACTGTTTGTTTCGCTTGGGGTATGCAAACTAAAAAAGGTCTGAAATTTGCTAGTGCAACAAAACGTTTTCAAGGAACTCGTGCTGCGGTACAGGTTAAGGCGGCTAAGTATGCCTTATTAAGCCTTCCAACTTATTATCACAAGCTAATTTCTTAATATGTTTAGAGATAAGACTTTAATCTCAAGATACGCAAAAGTAGGCGAGAGACCTGGATTCCCGCCTACGCGGGAATGACATAAACAGAGCGACTAATGTGTCATCTATCTTATCTATTTTGAAGTTAAAAAAGGTACGCTAACCTTGAATTCAAAATATATCTAAAAATCTCGCTGATACAATATAAACACTGTCATTCCCACGCAGGTGGGAACCTATCTAGAATGATTCGGTAAATTGAAAGTAAGTTGGGCTAAGCCTAGCACAGCCTAACCTAATTTTTGCTAGGGAGAAAGCCATTAAAATGTTTTAAATTTTTCACATAAATTTTTTGGTTTGCTACAGACACTGTGGCTTTTTTTGCTATACTGCGCGCAAATAATAAGCAAATGAAGAGCCTTATGTCTAAGAAAAAACTACATACTAATAGTCCTAAGCAGCAATTTAACAAGTTAACTCAACAATATCTGAGTTTAATGGATAACCTTACGCGTTGCACAAATGAACGCAGTATGAAGATACTTTTAAAACAACATATTAAAGTGGTGAAGAGAATTGGACAGGATCAACTAACTCAAGAAAATTTAATTCAAATACAGAACTTAGACTTTATTCTTCAAAAATTAAAAGAGTTTAAGGCAAAAGAGTTTGGTATTTCTATTGAGCAGGAAGCACTATCCCCTATTACAGAAGAAAAGCCTACTTTGGCATCATCGGTGCTAACTAAGACAGAAGATTTAAACGTAGAACCTGACGCTATAAAACAAAGTGAGCCAAATATGGCAGCAGCTAATTATAATGAAGGCTCTAACCATGCAGAAAATAACCCTGAAACATTACTTCAAACTAGTAGAATCAAGAACTTAACACTTAATATAGGCTTTAATCAGTCTCTGCCCATAGAGCAAAGACTGCAAAAACCAGAAAAGGCAAATTATGAAGAAATGCTTGCTTGGTTAAATAATCAGGGAGCAGTAGGTGAAGGATTAAGCCAAGTATTAACTCGCCTACATAAGGGAACACAACATCGTTGGAATCCCTATTGGCAAAATGCTAGTGACAAATTAAATAAAATCTTAGATGCTCTTAACAATTTAAGCCCATACGACTCTTTAGCTAATGAACTAGATGATAAAAACTCAGAACTTTATCAAGCAATTAATATGCCGCGTATTAAGAATCATTTTAGCTTATTTAGGCATGTTTGTGGTGTTAAGCCCAGTAAATCTTTACAAAAAATTGAAGCGTTAGATAACGATTTGCAAGGTTCACCCACGATTTAACTATTTCACCAAGCAAATACTGCAGTAATGCGGTATTTAAAAGGTTAGTAATTAATTAAGCTTTTTTACTTTCAACTAATCTATTGAATTTATAACAGCATATTTTATTATTTAATTATATTGATTTTTAGTTTGTTAGAGCCATAATTAGTAATAATTAAACCATTAGGAAGCACAGATGACTAAGTTTTTAATAGTGGTGTTAATCATCTTAGCCATATTGTTTTTTTGGGCTATTAGTATATATAACAGTCTAATTGCCTTAATTGAGGCGATTAATAATAATAAGCGCCAAATTGATATCCAATTAGATCGCCGTTTTAAAGTATTTCAATCGTTGATCGAAACCGTAAAAAAATACATGGATTACGAACAAACAACCCTAAAAGATGTTGTGGCATTACGTAATCAAGCGCAAGCTGCAAGAGCTGCTGGCGATGAAAAATCAAGAATTGCGGCTGAAAATGGAATTTCGCAAATTGCATCTGGCTTAAATGTAGTATTTGAACAATATCCAGATTTAAAAGCGAATCAAAATGTTATTCAATTGCAAGAAGAAATCGTTAATACTGAAAATAAACTTGCCTATGCAAAGCAAGCTTATAATGACAGTGTTGAACGTTATTATGCCAAGAAAAAATCATTTGTTGAGTCAATGATAGTCAATTTCTTTTCTGACAAGCTAGATAAGGAATTTGAATATTGGTCATTGCCTGAAGAGCAAATTAAGGCTAATGAAAATTATACTGTTAAATTTTAATTAAGTAGCAGCCATGTCACTTCGTGATTATGAAGCAAGCGTCGGTAACTGGCGGGCTCAATTACAGCGTAATGAACGTAAGACCCGCTTTGTTATTACTACATTTATTCTAATTTATTTAGTTGTTGGATTACTTGCTGATTGTGCAATTAATCTTTCAACTTATCCTAATGCGATGTTATCTCAAATTCTTATAGCTCTAGTGACTTTTCAAATTGTTCCTTGGGCTACTATTACTATGGTTATTGTTGCTGCGCTATCATTGTTAATTACCTATTCTATGTATGATCGTATTATGTTATTAGGTACAGAATATCGAGAAATAACGCCAGAAAATATCCAAAATTTACAGGAAAAACAACTTTATAATGTAGTAGAAGAAATGAAAGTAGCAGCTGGTCTTCAATACATGCCTAAGGTATATATTATTGAAGCAAATTATATGAATGCCTTTGCTAGCGGTTACAGTGAAAAGTCTGCCATGGTTGCTATTACTTGTGGTTTAATCGAAAAACTTGATCGAGCTGAATTACAAGCGGTTATGGCTCATGAGCTTAGTCATATACGTCATCATGATATTAAATTAACTTTAACAGTTACAGTGCTAAGCAATATTATGCTTATTGTCATTGATATGTTGTTTTATTCATTAATTTATCGTCCCAATAATGATAACCGTCGTCAAGGCAATAACGCAGGTAATGCTTTAGTCTTAGTTGTTATCTTGTTACGGTATGTATTACCTTTGATAACAGTCTTATTGACGCTCTTTTTAAGTCGTACACGGGAATACATGGCTGATTCAGGCTCCGTTGAGCTTATGCGTGATAATGAGCCAATGGCACGCGCTTTATTAAAAATAAGTGAAGATCATGTAAGCCACGCTGAAGAATATACAGAGGAGTATGGTAGAACGCCACATGAGCAGATAAGGCAAGCATCTTATTTGTTTGATCCATCTAGTATTGATCCTATTAAATCTTTAGCTAATGCGTTTTCTTCCCATCCCCAAATCGAACAGCGGCTGGCTGCGATAGGTTTTAGGCGCAGAAAGAGTGAATAAATGTTCATTGACCTCATTGCAAACTGCCATTGATGGTCAATTTCTGCGGGAAAGAACATTAAACCATTCTTGTACTTCATGACAGGGTATTTTTAGCCCTTTTTTCAAAAGACTTTGTCTCCCTCTTAATAGTTTGTCGCTGTTTATTAATTATATTTTTAAGTTTAGATAAAAAATTTTATTAGATTTTGGTTGCAACGTAATTACCTGATTATATATCATCTACTTTTAATTAATTGCAGCTAGCCTAATTTAGTTAATCAATTTAAATACAAGGATGCATTGTGAGCTTCAAAAGGTTTTTGATAATTATGGCTAATGCTTGTTTAGCCACAACTGTTTTTGCAGAAGATTTTGGTGATTTTACTGTTGACTGGACTAAGGTAATAACCTTAAGTGGTGGGCCTGCTTGGACAAGTCCAGGCCGTAGTCAAACTTATTATATTCCACCTGGCATTTCACCATTTATCCAGTATGTTCAATATCGAGCACGCGAAACGACTGAGACTATTACTACTGGAGAAATATTTTTTGCTCTACAAAGACCTGTAACACCTTGGTTGACAGGGCGCTTAGGTATTGCTTTTGCTGGCGCCACAGAAGTTGATTTATATGGGACTTTGGCAATAAATAATATACCGGAGGCGGCTTATAGCTATAAAATAAGCCATGGCCGTGCTGCGATAAGAGGTTTATTAGCTGCTTGCCCAACTTTTTGGGCGCAACCTTATATTAGTGGTAGTTTTGGCTATAGCTTTAATTCTTCTGACGCATTTAAAACAAATCCGCCTATTAATATTTATAACGTTAATGACGGTAGTCTTGCTCTTTTAAAATTTAATTCAACAACAAAAGGTTCTTTTGTCTACACAGTTGGGTTTGGCTTTAAAGTTAATGTTATGAAAAACTGGGAAGTTGGCCTTGGCTATGAATTAGCTGACTGGGGCCGAAGCCAGCTTGAAAAACCTACTTATTTGACATGGGCTTTTCCACCGCCAAAATTATCTAATGTTTATACACATCAATTGCAATTTAGCTTAAGTTATTTATACTGTTTATAAACTTAGTTAGATAAAATATTTTAATAATTTCCCAATGCTAGTGAGCTTATTAAGTGCTTTCATTACTAGCAAATTTTAGCGAAGCGAAACTTTAGATAAGTTATAATAGTTAACTTTTTCTAAAAAAACTAATTAAAATAAAAAAATATGAATAGCTAATCTGGTTTTCTTTGAGCTAAATTAATATTTAGATAAGGTGTCTCAAAGCAGTAAAGCCAAAAACACCTATCATATTAGCTATGAGTTATCATAAGAGAATCATAAAAGTAGATAATTAAAATTAGTGAGTTTTTACAAGAAGAAAATACACTTTTTATACCACTTTATCCCACTATTTATTATTTTTGAGCTTATTTAAAAATATTTGATAATCGAACAAATTTAAGCAGTTATATTATCAGATTTCCAATACCTAATATTATTTTAAGATTACATTTTAGTCTAAATTACTTAATATGCCCCAAATGGTTCATTTCTTAAGCATCACTTAATTTTTTTATGCGACAATTAGGAAAATTAAAACAACAGATGTTTAATTATGAAAAATATCTTAGGTCAATTTTTTAAATTAAAATCATTTAAAAGTGAGCAGCAAGCTGCTCTGAGTAAAATTAGGAAAGTCAAAGTAATTGCAATTAATATAAGTCATAAGGATCCAAAGTTTATATCTTATAAACTTGATAAAAAAGTCACTGATAAGATGGCATTGATCCTTGCAAAAATAAAAAGTGCTTATGAAATAGCATACAATTTAGATCCCGATAGCGAAATTTTAATTACTTGGCGTGAATATGGTCTGACAGATGCAAGTCGTTCTAAATCAATTAATAATGATGACAAAAAAGATTTCCTGGTAGAGATACAAAACCTGGTTAAAATTAACCCCACACTTTCAGTTTTAGTTGGGCCAACATTAATTCGAAAAGAACAAACATTAAAAGAAATCCCTAAGCTAAAAGCATATTATAATGAATTATCCTGGGTTGGTAGATTAGAGAGTCCTAATATTTCAAGCATGTGGGGTACAACTATTAATAAGCACTTCCAAGCTAATCAGAAAGTAATTGGAGATATGGTTGACGAGCAAAAATTTAGAGTAGTTAAAAACTCAGCATACTTTGTAAAAAAAGATTCTATTCAACCAATTGCAAAAAAAGCACCTTATAGAGAAATTGAACAACACACCGCGATTGATTTTAGTAAATGTTATGGTGATGACTTTTGTAAACCAGAGCCAGCTACAGTTTTTCGACCGGGAAAGGGTAGGTCTAAGAGTTCTTATTTTACCTTACCAAATGGCAAGCAAGCCCTTTTACAGATTTGCCGCGAACATATGTTAGGCGTAGTTGTACCATTTGATTGGCATAATAAAATAGTAGATGCTCATTTTGTCCTCTCTGCCTCGATTCCCCCACAACTAGATAAGATTCGGGGCAAACATGCGTTTTTTGTTGATAACGATTATTTTCCGCTGCACATTGTCAGCAATATAGCAGATTTGGCGGATGAAAGTATGGATTTATCGGTGTTAAGTTTATTTGATGATTCTAATACTTTAGTTAAAGTAAAAAGTTTTTGTCCAATCCAATTCTATTTAATTTCGTTTTTAGAAACTTTGCCTTACTTGGATTTCTCGTGTAAAAATTTTATTGAATTATTAAAGAACTATATAACACTTGAAACAATCTTTACCATGAGCAAATATGAAAATATTGTTAACTTAATTAATAAACACTATAAAGAATCATATAACTCGCCCGCAAAAAGAGTCATGTTATATGAAACGATGCTCAGAGTGGTTGAAGAATTACAAATTCGTTTTGGAAGTGAGTATCTTGATAAATTTTTGCCAAAAAATAATAAAGTGCCTTTAAATAAAAAAGAGTTAGTAATGACAACTCTTGAAGAAGCTCGTAAGTTACAGGATTTAGATTATCTAAGCATAACAGCTAAAATTGCCGGCATTGATTTAGACGAAAAAGATTTTAAAGGTTTATTTATATATGAACTTGGAGATTACCGTTTGTTAAGTAATGATATAGATCAGCCGTTAGATTTTGAGCAAACAGGAAATAGCGCTAATGTAGGTGATGTGGATATAGAGGAAACGAATGATGGTGCTCAATTAAGTGATATTGATAAGGATGATGTCTCTCAAGATTTATTAGGCTTAACTATTTAAACAGTTAAGAAGACAATAGTATAGTTTATATGAGCCCTTGTTAATTTAATAAGGGTTCACAATAATATCCAACGTATTTATAATTAAAGGTGAAGAATGCGCGGGATTTGCTGTAGACACTACCGCTGTAAATTCAAGATGTTTTTCAATTTCTGGTACGATAAAAGCTTGATGTACTCGCCAGCAACTAGCTTCACCACATTCTTCTGGTGCAACTATTTCAGCCGGTAAAATGGGCTCCGGTTGAAAAGTAATGGAAGGTCGTCCACGCAAATTATTTTCTAATGAGTTACCTATATACTGATTTAAAAAAATATCCATAGTACGCCACGCTCTATGCTTATAAAATCGACGTACATTTGTTGCTTCAGAAATTTTTTCATGATGGCCGGCTATAAGGGTATGCATTAAAGTTTGTTCTGTCCATTCGCTAATTTGGTCCGGCGTATAAGCGAGTAATCTTATCGGTATAATAACAGCAAGTAGGAGTATTAACTTTTTTAAGCACAGTTTGGCCATGATTAAGGTCCATCTTAATGTTAGTAGCAATTATAGCACCCAGGAAGCTTTATACTGCGTTGCAAGCTCGTTTGGCTTAATCATGTATTCCTAAATAATCTTTTGCCTCACTTCACTTGTCTTTTGCCTAAAACTTAATGAGTAACGCTATAGTACAAAGTAATTATTATTTATTGTTGGTCATAAATATGGATAAATCAATTAACACCTAATTTAATTTTAATTAATTAGGATATATTTATGATTTATCTTAAGCCTATATGTCTTATTTGCGATATTTGGCTGCGATATTAATCACTGTCAAATTTCTTTATAAATCTCACTATAAATACACTGATTTTATAGAAGATAATTATATTATGAGTTTAGTCTTATTAAGCACTAAATGTAGTTTATTGACCTTTTTCTGAATACCGCGACCAAGTCGCGGTACATAGGTGGGGAATAGATTACGGTATGTAGACTAAATTTGAAAGGCTAAATGTTGGTTTGAAATAATAACTACTGAGTAATTTATTAATCTCGTAAACCAACACCTTTCTTCAACAGAAATAAATTAAGAAAAGTTAATGCAATAATCATGGAACAAATAATACTCATTGAAAGATTAATATCTACTTCATCGTAGCCAATCATTGCATGCCGTAATGCATTAACCTTGTATAAAATGGGATTAAAATGTGAAAATTTTTCCCATATGGGAGATAGCATTTTTGTTGAGTAAAATACGCCACCAAGATAGGTCAATGGTGTTAAGACAAAGGTGGGAATAATCATAACATCATCAAAATTGCGAGCGATCATTGCATTAGTAAAGCCAGCTAGCGAAAAAAGCGCTGATACAAGTAGAATAACTAGTAGTGTTAGCGGTATGTTATTAATGCGCATAGTTACAAAAAAGCTTGCTACTAGAATGACTAATAAGGCGACCAGGAAGCCACGAATAATGCCACCTAATACATAACCAAGTAGAAGCAAACTATCGTGGATGGGGCTTACAAGAATTTCTTCAATACTTTTTTGAAAACGTAAACTAAATAAAGAGGTTGAAACATTACTATAGGCATTAGCAATAATGGACATCATCACTAAGCCTGGAGCAATAAAAGTAACATAATCTATGCCTTCAATAGGGCCAATGCGTTTGCCAATTAAACTGCCAAATATTAAAAAATAAAGTGCTGTAGTGATAACAGGTGGTAAAAATACTTGGCTTGATATGCGAAACATACGAACGACTTCACGTCTAACAATAGTATATAGGCCAATGAATTGTTGCTTAATGGTCATTATTAATTACATCCAGGAAAAGCTCTTCTAAACGATTAGTTTTATTTCTCAAACTATGAATTTTTATGCCTTGCCTACTTAGCTGCTCAAAAACATCATTTAAGCTTACACTATTATCTATGCGTAGTTCAAAGGTGTGAGTATCAATTAACTCTGGCTCAAAAGGAGGAAGATGGGGTAATACTTCAATTGGTGCCTGGGTTGTAAATATTAAGGTTTGATGATGTAAACTGGTTAACAATTTCTTCATAGATGTATTTTTAACAATTTCACCTTTATCAATAATTGCAATACTTTTACAAAGTTGCTCTGCCTCTTCTAAATAGTGAGTGGTTAAGATAATAGTTGTTCCTTTGTTATTTGTTTTAATAAAAAAGTCCCACATGCTACGTCTAATTTCTATATCTACCCCAGCTGTTGGCTCATCAAGGATTAAAACTTTGGGTTTATGAATAAGTGCTCGCGCTATCATAAGACGGCGTTTCATCCCTCCCGATAAGTGACGAGCAATTGTTTGCCTTTTCTCCCATAGACCTAGCTGCTCAAGTAATTCATTCACGCGTGGTTTTGCTTCCGTACGGGTAATGCCATAGAATCCTGCTTCATTAATTAGAATTTGTTCACATGTTTCAAAAATATTTAAGTTAAACTCTTGAGGAACTAAACCTAAACAAGATTTGGCCTGCGCTGGGTTTTTATCTAGATCATAGCCGCAAATATTAACCTTGCCGGATGTTTTAGTAAGAAGTGTCGTAATGACACCAATAGTTGTTGATTTACCTGCGCCATTAGCACCTAAGAGAGCGAAAAAATCACCTGATTTTACTACTAAATTAATTCCTTTTAATGCCTGAACACCGCTTTTATAAACTTTTCGCAATTCTTTAATTTCAAGATCATACATAAATTCTCATTATCAATAATTTTTATAATCGCAATTATAAACATGCCTTAAAAAATATCATAATTTAAGCGTATAATGATACTTCAAATGTATTGTATGAACCTTAGTTGCTTTGCTTCTAAAAATTAAATTCATTTAAAGAGTCACTTTCATCCTCCGATTCTTCTTCATTTGCTTTTCGAATAGCGGCAATTTTTGCTAATACGTTTGGATCAGCGAGTAACCCTAGATCACTGGAGTATTTTTTTTTTCTTGGTCCGGTGATATATGTTGCTGATTTTTTTTATTCTCTTCCCGCTTCTTAAGTGCATTTGCAAGTTCTGTTTGAAATGTTACCCCAGATGTAAACTTTGAAGATTTTTTAGGCTCTGATGTGTCTTTAGACGTAGTTAGTTTAGTATTATCTTCTTTAGTTTTAAATGGTTCAGGCGGCTCAGGGGGGGGAGGTATTAAGCTTTCAATAATTTTTGCTGCGCTACTATTAAATTCTAAAGTATCATTAGCAGTAGGTAGACTAGATGTATTAGCTACAGAATATGGTGCTTCTCTTTTCATTTCTTGTAGAGAAGATATATCGATAGTTAGAGAAGTAGGTTCAATAAGTGAATTTAAACTGGCGAGGTCACCTTTTATTTTTTCAATGATAGGTATTGCCGATGATAATTTTTCCCATTGTTTTTTTGAGGATTCTAATTTAGCAACCTGCTCTCTTAGGTGATTATTTTGATCTTTTAATACATTTTTCTCTTTTTGCAAATCTTGAATTTGATCTAAGAGCATTGTTTTTTCACTTTGATGGGCATTTTGTATATTGCCAAAAGCACGTTGTAATTCAGTTAATGCATTAATAGAATAACGAGCCTCAGGATTGACCTTAATTAACATGCCTTGCTCTGTAAGATAACTATTATAATTATTCGACTTATAGTACTTATCTATTAAAGAGCTAACTAAATTAGCAAAGATTGGATCTGTGGTTGAACAGCGAGTCGCTGTAATTGCTAGAACAGAGATCAAGCTCATATCATCGAATGAACCGCCATCTTTATCGCCATATGCAATAGCAGTTATAATACTTTCTATATTAGCTTTGATATTATCAAAGTGGCTATCCTTTCCATAAGAAAGTAGACCGCCTTTACCTTTTTGTTGGTAATCAATATTCAATTCGCTAAACAATTTAATGAAGGTTGGTGAAAGTGGCATTCCTAGCTCCTAAGAAACTCCCTTATTGCATTTAATACTAACCTTGAGCGTGCGTCAATTATACATTATGGAAATTACTAATATATTTTGCAGTTTAAATAGCTATATCACTAGTTCTTCTTTCGTTTTTAGCCAGCCAGTAATGCTCAGTCTATCCGCTGTGGTTGTAAGCACCTCATGAGGTAGATGGCTTAAAAAGCAGATCAAGCGATTCCAAGTTGGGGCAACTGAAGTAATCAATTTATTTTGCTCATCATAAAGAACTAATTGGCCACCGAAATTAGCTTGCCAATAAGGGTTTAGATAATAAATGAAGGAGACTTTCCTGCTTTTTTTATTTTGGAATTGATCAATGTGCTTGCGATAAAAAGTTCCCGCCTCGTAAAAAGCAAAATGAACTTCAAACTCACATAGCCCTAAATAAAGGGTTTCATTTAAGGTTGTTTTAATTTGAGTTATCATTTGCCAAAAGGGCTGAATATGAGGTGAACTTGCGTCTAGCCAATGGATTTTATCTGTTCGAATTGCATCATTATGACTGGTATTAGTTAGATTACCTATTTTAGCTGCTTGAAATTCCCTTTGCCTTATGATTTGTAACGCTTCATTTCTTAATAAATGAGCTTCCTCATTATCTAAAAAGTGGTCCCATATATAAAATCTCTGATCGCAAAGTTCATTTACCAAGAGGTTAACATCAATCATTATAGTTGTGGACTAATAAAAGTTCACATTTTAAACAATCATAATTACTTTACAAGTATTAATTAATTAATAAAAAGATTTATCGTCGACCAGGAATACAAGGCGCTTCTACAAACTCACCATTAATTTTTAAGACCATGTTTATACTACGACGATGGTAGCGGGAAAGGATATCAAAATTAGCTGGTGTAACATACCCATAGCTATTGCCACAATAAACTAGCGAAGTTGCACCTCGAGTTGGTTTAGGATAAATGCGAATATCACACTCCCAACGGAAACGTGTTAAGTCGCAATTAGCGAAGACTAAGTGTACAGGAAGAAAAATGAGTAGAAAAAAAATTTTTATTTTATGCATAGTATCCTCTTTGCTAATACAAAGTGTCGGCTTAATCTAGAAAATCTTTAACTCATTTGTCCCTTGCCCTAATGAATTAAAAAATATAATGCTAGGGGAGAAGTTAAATTATTTTTTAAGTATAAATTTTTGAGATAATTCTGTTCTTATTAAGTAATACTTGCTTTAATTAAAGAAATAACAGACAGGATGTTTGGGTTAATCCCCTGTGCTTCAAGCAAAGATTAAAGGAGGAATAGCTTGTCTACAGAACGCTTCTTAAGTGCACTTCATCAAGGTGATTACGTAGCTGCCCTGGATTGGCCTAGTTTTTTGCGTACCAAATACAGCCCCAATAAGACTTTAGATGCTGATGGCTTGTTAAGCGTAGCTATTTATGAACTTATTAACTCACCCTTTTCGCCTAGTGATTTAAAATATATAGAAATTTTATATGCCTTTTTAAACTCTTTTATCTTACCTGCAGAAAAAGAATATGCAGGTACCGTTATAATAAGCGCAGCAATACAATACTATGTCTATGCAGAAAAAGGTTTACTCAAATTTTTTAAAGGTAGCTTAGATGATCTAAGGGAATTTTTGAAAAATGAGCAATTAGCAGATAAGAAGTTAAGGGATAAGCCATTATCAGATGTGGAAATAATTGAAGTCTGGATGGGCTGCAAAAATCCTCTTTTTGATACTAAAGCAAATAATATTTATTTAGCCGAGAAAACATTATTTTTCGAGCAAAAGTTATTAGAACACGCTAATTTAATGAAGGAGGTCGAGCAGGGGATTTTACTTATCGATTATTATCAAGGAATTTGTTTAAAATATATTCAGCTATTATCTAACCTACCTGAAGAAGAAAAAACGATAAAAGTTGGTATGCGTATAGGCATCGCCCAATCAATGTATGATTATCTTTGTCAGCAGTTAATTTTTAAGCCAAATATAAAAAAAGAAATAGGATTGTATTTAGCTAAGATTCGGGATGAACAGGAAACAAGTTTAATACTTAAGCGGGAAGAAGTTTATCTTAAAAAAATAGAAGATAAAAATGCTTTCAAGCGCTTATATGATAATTCTAAATACTTCTTGGGTTTTTTTACGAAAAATGTCATTACAACGATATTTGATTTTAATATGGATAAAAAGAATAAACAGCAGCCTAACACCAACTCAACGCCTTAACTATTAATCTACGGAATTAATTAAATTAAAATTAGGGCATTCATGTTTTAATAAGCCTAATTTATAAGTAATTGCTTTAAGATCGCCCATATATCCACCATGGGTCGTTTTTCCTACAACACGATGACAAGGAATAAACAAGGTTAAAGGATTAGTTTTACACGCCTGCCCTATCGCGCGCGGGCTTGTTTGCAGCATTTTAGCTAATTCACCATAAGTGATTGTCCGACCTACAGGAATAACTAGAAGTGTATTCCATACACGTTGTTGATAGGTTGTTCCTTGCGGTTTTAAAGGTAACTGAAAGCGGTGCTGGCAATTATGAAAATAAGAACTAAGCTCAGATACAATTAATGAAGACAGTTTATTAACAGCTGAGCTTATAGTAGGTTGATTAGTAAAAATAGCTTGATAGATATAATGCTCATCAAACTCCAATTGAAGCCAGCCTACAGGGGTTTCAAACGAAGTAATAATGAGCATATAAATTAACTATCTTTTTTAGTAGCTAATTTTTCTTTAATACGAGCTGCACGACCAGCTAAGTCACGTAAATAATACAATTTAGCACGACGTACGTCACCGCGGCGTTTAACTATAATGCTATCAACGACAGGGCTATAAGTTTGGAAAACTCGCTCAACACCAACATTATGAGAAATTTTTCTGACAGTAAAAGCAGAATTTAAACCACGATTACGCTTAGCTATGACAACGCCTTCAAATGCTTGTAAACGCTCACGTGAACCTTCTTTCACTCTTACCTGAACTAAAACAGTATCACCGGGACTAAAGTCCGGAATATTTTTACCTTGCATTTGCTCAGCATTCAGTTGGTCAATAATATTAGTCATGAAGTAACTCCTCAAAATGGCGCTTCTAATAGGAATCGCCGTGTTCGCTTTTAAACTCGACAAGTAGCTGCTTGTCTAGATTACTCAATTCAATCGAATCTAATAATTCTGGCCGTTTTAGCCAAGTTTTTCCTAGCGCTTGTTTTCTGCGCCAACGTTCAATTTCATAATGATTTCCACTAAGTAAGACTGCAGGAACATTCATTCCATCTACCGTAGCAGGTCTTGTATAATGAGGATAATCAAGTAACCCATTCATAAATGAATCTTGTTCAGCTGATCCCGGATGGCCAAGGCTTCCTGGAAGTAGACGCAAGATAGCATCAATAAAAACCATGGCAGCTAACTCGCCACCGCTTAAAACAAAATCACCAATTGACCATTCTTCATCAACATGACGCTGAATGATCCGTTCATCTATTCCTTCATACCGCCCTGCAATAAATAGGAGCGGCGTTTTGTATTGAGCAACATCGTTTAACTCAGATTGACAGATTTTTTTACCTTGCGGACTTAAATAAATGGTTTTACATGCCGCTGGCATTTTTGCCTTTGCATGCAAGATTGCAGCATTTAAAGGCTCATACATCATCACCATGCCAGGACCACCACCATAAGGTTTATCATCTACTTGACGATAAGGTCTAAAAGACCAATCACGAGGATTGAAGCACTCAATCTTCGCTAACCCTTGCGTTATTGTTCTTCCTGGTATTCCATAGTCTAGTCCTGCAAATATTTCGGGCATTAAAGTAATGATGCCTAGATGCAATGTGTCAACCATGTTACCTACGCTTTATGCTCAATATTAGTTAACCACTTAATGTTCAACCTTATAAAGCATTATCAAATAAGGCATATTTTATCATGATTTAGACAGCAATTTTATCTAAACCATGTTAATTACGCTAATTAGTGGATTTTAAATCCTAAAAATCAATATCCCAATCAGCTACAATACACTGCTCTTTGAGATTAACATCTACTATAAACCGGCCAAGTAGGTAAGGAATTAAATATTGCTTATTTTCATTTCCTTGTACTACCAAAACATCATTAGAGCCTGTAGGTAATATACCGACAACTGTGCCAAAACGGCTACCTTGCTGGTTAATAACTTCTAGCCCTACAAGTTCATGCCAGTAGAATTCCCCTGACTCAAGTTTTGGCAGTTGCTCTTTATGAACTCTAATGTCACAGTTTGTTAAGTTCATTGCTAATTCACGTTCACTAAATCCCTCTACTTTAACTAAAAGGTTTTTAGTGGTAACTTCAGTATCTAATAGCTTTATAGGCTGCCATACTTTATTAATATAAGTATGCCATCCTTGATAATTAAGGATATTAGTATGGGGCTCAGTATAAGAATTAATTGAAATATAACCCTTAATTCCATGAACCCTACCAAAGCGTCCTACAATAACCCATTCATCAGCCACTTTATTCAGTAGTGCCAGTCTTTTTATATTCTTTAATTAAAGCGCGAACTCGATCAGATAACTGCGCACCTTGGCTCTGCCATTGGGTCACTTTTTCCATATCTAGATGTAAGCGAACTTCTTGACCACGTGCTACGGGGTTAAAGTAACCTACGCGCTCAATGTAGTTTCCATCCCTACGTTTACGGCTATCTGTAACAACCATGTGATAAAAAGGGCGCTTTTTTGCACCTGCTCTTGATAAACGTATAACGACCATTATATTCCTCTTTAAGAGTGTTACGGTAAAAATGCCGTGTATTGTACGAAAATTAACTCAGTAAGGGAAGTCTTCCGGATAATTATTTAAATTCATCCGGTAGCATCCCTTTTAAACCCGGAAATCCCTTTATTCCGCGCATCATCTGTTTAAGCCCCCCGGGCTTTGTAAACTTTTTCATCATTTTTTGCATTTGTTCATACTGCTTTAAAAGCCGATTAACATCTTGAATTTGGGTACCTGAACCTAATGCGATTCTTTTTTTCCTTGAGCCTACAATAATTTTTGGTATGCGACGCTCCTTAGGTGTCATAGAATTAATAATCGCAATGGTTTGCTTCATTGCCTTATCATTAACTTGATTAATTGCTTGTTGCGGGAGTTGGCCAATACCAGGTAATTTACTCATCATCCCAGTTATACCGCCCATATTATTCATTTGTAGGAGCTGCTCTCTAAAATCTTCTAAGTCAAATCCTTTTCCTTTTTTGATTTTCTTAGCTAATTTTTCGCTCGCTTTTTTATCAGCTTTACGTTCAACTTCCTCAATTAAAGTTAAAATATCACCCATGCCAAGAATACGAGAGGCAATACGATCAGGATGAAAGGGTTCCAACGCATCTATTTTCTCACCACTACCTAAGAATTTAATAGGCTGTCCAGTGATTGATTTGACAGATAAGGCAGCACCGCCACGCGCATCACCGTCTGTTTTTGTTAGAATAACACCTGTTAAAGATAGGGCCTCATGAAATGCTTTGGCTGTCGTTGCTGCATCTTGACCTGTCATGCTATCAACTACAAATAAGGTTTCAATCGGTGTAACGGCTTGATGTATAGATTTAATTTCATCCATCATGTCAGCGTCAATATGTAGCCGGCCTGCCGTATCTACAATAAGCACGTCCATATATTGCTTTTTAGCATTATCTAAGGCTTGTTTAGCGATATTTACAGGATTTTCATGGGTAGCTGCAGGATGAAAAGGTACATTAAGTTGATTTGCTAGCAATTCTAATTGCTCAATAGCTGCTGGACGATAAACGTCTAAACTTACTAGCATCACTTTTTTATCAGCTTGTTCTTTTAAATATTTGGCTAACTTAGCGGCACTAGTCGTTTTACCAGAACCTTGTAAGCCGGCCATAAGAAACACAGCTGGTGGTTGGGTTTTAAAATTAAGATCAACGCGCTCATCGCCTAAAAAATGAACTAATTCATCATTAACTATCTTAACTAACGCTTGTTCCGGCTTTAAGTTAAGATCAACTTCTTGACCAAGTACTTTGCCTCTTACTTGTTCAATAAATTGTTTTACGACAGGTAAAGCAACGTCAGCCTCAAGTAATGATAAACGTATTTCACGTAACGCTTGTTGAGTATTTTCATCAGTAAAACGACTTTGGCCACTAAGTGATTTAAAAGTACGCGTCAGTCGCTCGGTTAAATTTTCAAACATGATGTTATCCAGGCGAAAAAGAATAATTGTAGCACGCTAGGATGTGTCTGCAATGATTGCGTGCAACAATACCTACATACTCACTTTAAATTTCTTTAAAGAATGTGGTATATAAAATAATTGATAGTAAAAAAATTAGATAATAATCTAGCTTAGACAAAGGTCTCCAGCTAATATGCCATTATAAAATTTAATTTAAAGGAAGTTAGTGGATCTCTCCTTAATTATATTATTTTTGATTTTAATTATCTTAATTGGTGTTTCTGCTTTTTTTTCAGGCTCTGAAATAGGGATGATGTCTTTAAATCGTTATCGCCTGCGTCACCTAGCTAAAAATAAGAACAAACAGGCAATTCGCGTAAGTAAGTTGTTATCACGTCCTGAAAAATTACTTGGTGTTATTCTAATTGGTAGTACTTTAGCGAATATTGTTGCCTCCATGGTAGCAACTCTAATTGGCCAACAGTTATATGGCAATGCAGGTGTTGCCATCGCTACTATTTTACTAACCCTAGTTATTTTAGTCATTTCAGAGATGCTGCCTAAAACGCTTGCTGCTTTGTATCCCCAGCAGATTGCTTTTGCTGCATCTTTTTTATTAGCAAACTTGCAAAAATTGATGTCGCCTTTAATCCATGTTGTCAGTTGGATTACAAATAGTTTGTTAAAGTTATTTGGCTTCTCTATGGATCAAGCTCAACGTGAAGCTTTAACGGCAGATGAATTACGTTCTGTTGTTAATGAGGCCGAAGGCTTATTGCCGCTAGGGCATAAAAGTATGTTGATTGGCTTGCTTGATTTAGAAAAAGCAACGGTAGAAGATATTATGATTCCTAAAGCAGATATTGTGGGTATTGATTTAAATAAATCGTGGCATGAAATACTTGATCAACTTGAAACAGCGCAACATACTCGCTTACCCCTTTATAAAGAAAGTATTGATCAGCTCATTGGTATCGTTCATGTACGAAGTATTCTTAATTTAAGTTTAGAAGAGCGCTTAGATAAAGAAACATTGGTGAAAATAGCTGATGTACCTTATTTTATTCCTGAAGAAACGCCATTAAGTACACAGATACTCAATTTTCAAAAAGTAAAAAAGCGCAGCTCTTTTGTTGTTGATGAATATGGCGACTTACAAG
This sequence comes from Legionella busanensis, assembly GCF_900461525.1. Taxonomy (NCBI): domain Bacteria; kingdom Pseudomonadati; phylum Pseudomonadota; class Gammaproteobacteria; order Legionellales; family Legionellaceae; genus Legionella; species Legionella busanensis. The sequence continues at coordinate 434,578 of NZ_UGOD01000001.1, forward strand.
GATTAGTTACCTTAGAAGATATACTTGAAGAAGTAGTGGGCGAGTTTACAACCGATATTGCCACCTTGGGTAAAGATATTATTGAGCAAGATGATGGAACAGTTATCGTTGATGCAAGTATTACACTTAGGCAATTAAAGCGCTTGTTAGGTTGGCAATTACCTGCGCTTGGCCCACGCACATTAAGTGGACTTATTATAGAGTATTTAGGATATATTCCACCGGCTGATTGCTGTTTGCAAATAGAAGCCTATCAAATAGAAATTTTAAAAGTTAGTGATAATATGATTAAAACGGTCCGAATGAAAAAAATTAATGCGAAGAAAAATAAAAATTATATTTAATCATTTGGAATGTACATCCGTTAATTTATTTTCTTACGAAATAGTTTTGTTATATTTAACAAGCAGTAATTTCTAAAAGCGTTATCAAAGCAAGTTGATTGTAGTTGGCCGTTAAGATTAATGAGGATTTGGGTAAAGACTAAGTCTCTACTCTTTAAACGATGTATAATAGCTTTGTTATCCGTATCATACTTAGGAACTTTAAATGAGTAGTGCGCTTTTATTTTTTTATTGTTAATTTTGATTTATTATGTTTACTCTCGTTTAAATAAAGATAATTTTAATGAAAATTTAATTTGATAATGCCAAAAAAGTTACGATATTTAATGAAAATGAATCGTAATTTTTTAATTAGAAAGTTAAGCTATTGAAATTGATGAGCCAATAACTGCGAACTAAAGTTTATTGATTGCAAATTTAATACAACTTGGTAACGTGGTCTTAATAAATAACAAAGGAATGTTATGAAAAAAATTGCGCTATTTACTACTACTTTATTTATTACTGGAGCTGTCTCTGCCTCAACTGCAGTTAATAGCTGGTATATTAGCGCCTTTGGTGGCTATACCTACTTACCTTCTAATATAAAAACACTCTATTATGGACACTTGTTCTCTGATGTGCATTATCTTAATGGCTATAACGTTGGTGGTAGCATTGGATATCAATGCAATCCTCTTCGTTATGAATTTCAATATACTTACCTAAGTGCAGATAATGATCGCTATAGAGTAGATCATAAAAAAGAATTGAATATTGATGGCGGTACTAAAGCAAATGTCTTGATGACAAATCTTTATTATGATTTTCCTGAAATGTTGACTTCAATTACTCCCTTTCTTGGAGCAGGTATAGGTTATGCCTTTATGCATGCTACCTTAAACAGCACAAGCCGTTATGCGCTACCTCATTTCAACATAAATGTAAACTCTTTTGCTTATCAGGGCATGGGAGGGTTGAGTTATAGTTTTACAGAAAATTTTGCAATCAATGCAGCATATCGTTATTTGGCCACAACTAATACTGGTAGGTGGGGCAAAACGCTTCAAGCACAAATGGGTAATGTTGCAGCAGTGTATCGTTTTTGATACATGCAGTTATATAGTTATTAATTTCTACTGAAATTTTAATTGTAGTTGAAGTAATCATAGAAAAAACTATGCTTAATAAAATTCGGGTATTGATATTTTTTACTCTGGGATTATTAACTTTGTTATTTTTATTTGTGTTATGATTTATGTGCTTATAGCTCTACTATTCTAATGAAATACATGATGAGATTCTTAAAACGTGTTCGATTAGCTCAAGAGTTCTTCTCAAGTCCACCAGACCCAAAAAATATTTTTTATGCAGGAAAGATAGCCGTTAATCGCAAGGCTGATTCTTTTTCTATAAAGTCTTTATCTACTTTAAAAGAACTATTAGTAGAAGAGAAAGATGATGTTTTTCGCTTTTTAGTAGATATAACAGGTAAGTTATGGTTCGCTTATGAAACTCGCCCCTATAATAGCGCACCGAAACATTTTCAAATGACAGGGGATCCTTTAGAGACTGCATGTTGCTTAACCGCCGGAAATATAAAATTTAAAAATAAAAAAGGAGCTGTCTTAAAAAACATCAGTCATCGCAGCGGCGACTTTTATCCTTCATTTTTGTCACTACGTTGGCTACTAGCAATACTTATTATTAATGAAGAATCACTTCCTTTTAAGCTGTCTAAGATTATTGTTATAAAAGAGCTAAAGAATGAGAAAATTTATAAACATATATGGCGTATAAAAAGAGTTAGAAAATGGGTAGATAGTTTTCGTCACAATGAAACACTTATAAATCAATTACGTCAGCCAAAACTAAGTAGTAAAATAGTGCGTTATGAAGCAATAAATTACTGCACGGAAGCCTTACAGAGCGCTATGCCATAATTGTTTCTTCATTACCCTGATTTATTATAGATGCTTTAACTAGAAGCACTCGTTGATGCTTAAAAAATGAATTTAATTTACTCTCCATTTTAGTATCTTTAGAACAACTAAACTATAATAATCTTTTTAAATTCTAAAAAATTTTGTAACCTCCAATGTCAATGTAAATTAGTACCTACCCATTATTTTTTATATGCGACAACAATAGGAAATATTTTTGCCTTATCGTTTTTAAACTTACTTTTTTTAAAGCCAGCAGTTTTTAACTAAAACTTCGTTATAGAACAGTAGAGAATTTACAATGCAACCATAAGCGTTGACAATTGAGCTTTGAATTGACTTAGAGATATCTAACACCATGGAGTAAAATACATAGTATTACAATTAGATTGATTTAATGAAGCAAGAAAGGCCAATCTTAACGATGATATTTTAGTTGCTTACATTTATTGTTATTATATTTTGTTGTATTTATTTTAACAGCATGCTTGCTTATTATATAATCTGTGCCTTATCAAAACTTTAATATACTAAGGTATTATTAAGGAGTATTTTTGCTTTCTTATTTTTTCTTCAAAAATATAAATGTTTTAGATTGCGCAAAATCAAAAGATCCCAAAATAATTATTAGTGTGCTTAATAAATTAAAGGAAAATCGTAAATTAGCTGAGTTATCTTATAAAGTGGATAATGAGGGTAATAATTTTTTACATTTAGCAATATTAAATTATAAGGCTATTGGTTTTGAGCACTTCAAAACAATAATTGATATTTTAGGTGAGGATATATTAGTCGATTTGCTACACGTTTCTAATAATGATATTTATGCACCTATGGAGATAGCAGATAAGATTTCTGACGAGAGTAAGCGTGCACCACTTCTACGTTTATTATTGCCCTTTGCCATAAAAAGCTCTAATAAATATCTAAGCAATAAAGAAGAATTGGAAAAGATAAGCTCCAATAAATTAAACACAAAATTAGATGAAAATTTGAAAAAGGCTGATGATGCTATCAATTATAGTAATAGTATTATTCATAGCTCATCTACTCATCCATATAGTAATTCACTTGATGATGGTGACAATAAGAATATTGAAAAGAAAGTTTATCAATCTAGAAAAAAGCTTTTTCTTAACGGTTTACAATTGATTAGTAAGCATCTTCCGATTATTGAAGCATCTCAAGTTGGAAATTGTGAAGAATTTGCCATCCTTACAGCAAAATTTTTAACCTCTACAATGCCTAATTATTCTTTTACGACTCTCCATTATAATTCACATGTTTTCCAAGTTTATGGCTTGAGTGAAAATTATAATATTAATAAGCCACAGACTTGGGGACCTAATGCTGCATTAACCTATAATGGAGAATTTATTGATAAACCGAACCAAGATTTTTCTTGGGTAAATTTTAATAAAGATGGGGCATTTTATAGTTTTTATGGGCAAAAACAGCAGCTGCTAGATAAACCTATTGATACTTGGGACGAGGAAACTACATTAATTGAAATGGGGGTCCCCCCATATTCAATTGAAAAAGTTGGTTTTGAAAATGGAGATCATGTTTTTACAATAATCGACAGGAATAGAAACAGTGACATCAATCAACCTAGTACCTATGGTTCTCAGGCGGTGATTGTGGATGGCTGGGCTAAGAAGCGCTATCCAGCAACCAAAGCAAATGAAAACTTAAAAGACTACTACAAAATTGTTTTAGATGGAAGGACCTATAAATTTATTAAATCATATAATGAGAAATATCACAAAATATCAATCAATGCCATGTATCTTGAGAAAGATTTTCAAATGATATGGGGCGATCCTGATAAACCTCGAAGTGATATTAGAAAACCAATTTCTCTTAATCAGGAAATGAAAAAAAGTATTGATGATAGTTCTTTTGATAAAAAAGAAAACCTAGATAATAAAACTGAAAGTGAGAAATATAAATCAAAAGCTATTAAACCTAAATATATTGTAGCAGCTGGGAGCGATTTAATTCAAACATCAACTAGTCTCCTAGAGACTCTAGATTCAATAATTGAATTATCAAAAGCCCCCGATTCTAGCGAGCCTATAACTTCAAACCAAGTAGAGATAAATAGTAGTATCGCTCAAGTTACTAATCCATTTAAATTTTGGCAACAACCTTCTGAACAAGCAGCAGAAGAGTTATCAATTTTCTCTCATAAATTTTAAATATCATATGTTTTAAGGTAGGAATAGCAAGATTGAATTAAGATAAATCAGGAGGTTATCGCTATATTATTTCATTTAAATGAAAAGGTTTTTTTGCTTTTAGAGTTCCTAAAAATGAACGCGATAATATCTCAAGACTAAAAAGGCTTTAAAGGTTTATTTGAGAGAGTTTTCAATTAAGAATAGGTATTAGCTTTAATTAAAGAATTTAATTTTTTTGTTTGTGCCGTGGCTATTTTTAACTTAACCAAATAATAAATTCCCGGTAGCACAAATAAAGTGAAAAAAGTGCCACATAAAAGGCCACCAATTAAAATAATACCGATTGCATGTCTTGATTCAGCACCCGCGGCATGAGACAAGATTAAAGGAATAGTGCCAAATATCATCGCACCTGTTGTCATTAAAATGGGCCTAAAACGTAGCTTACATGCTTTTTGAATAGCTTCTATTAAACCTAATCCTTGCATACGTAATTGATTAGCAAATTCAACAATTAAGATGCCATGCTTACTAATTAAACCAATGAGGGTTATTAATCCTACTTGCGAATAGATATTAAGCGATTGCCCAAATAACCAAGCAAAAAATAAAGCACCAGAACTGGCTAAAGGCACGGTAAATAAAATAATGAGCGGGTCTATAAAATTCTCAAATTGAATTGCTAAAATTGCATAAATAAAGACTAAAGCCAGTAGTAGCAAGTAGAGCATGGTGTGTGATGTTTCTGTATAGGTTTTAGCTATACCTGTCCAAGTTAATTTATACTGCGCTGGCAGCTCATGTTTAGCTATATTCCAAAGTTTAGTCATCGATTGTGAAATCGATTGACCGGGCCGCAAACTAACGTGCAAAGTGGTTGAGCGCATTTGTTTAAAGTGTTCAAGCGTTGCAGGTTGCGCTTTAGTGTTCATTTTAGTAATAGCGCCTAAAGAGATACGTTTACCTGCAGAGGTTGTAAGATAAAGCTCGTCTAAGGCCCATGGTGACTTTGACCCTTGTACAGTAAGATTATAACTAATACTGTCTTTTTGAAATTTAATTGATTGATCGCCGCTAAAAAAAACTTCAATTGTTTTTGCAATTTGGGCTGCAGACAGGCCAAGCTTAGCGATAGCATTATTATCAACATCAATTTGATAACCTGGCGAATCAAGTCGTAAATCATAATAGGAAGACTCAAAGTCTTTGGTGCTATCTAAATATTTTTTTAATTTTTCTAAATGATTAAATAAGTGGCGATAATTATCCGTTGTCGAAATCACCAAGTTAAGCTCTGAAGCACTACCCGCATTATCATTGCCAGGTAAGCCTGTATCCCAGCTCCATACGGAGGGATCAATAGAAGGAAATTGAGAAAATTTAGGCTTTAATTCAGTTGTAATTTGTTCAGCAGAACGATGCCGCTCATTATGAGGCTTTAAGGGAATAACAACATTAGCTCCCCAATCACCGATAAAGGTGAGTTTATTATTAGCTTCTGGAAGTAAATTTGTTTTGTTTTCTATATTAGAAATTTTTTTATCTAAATCATCAATTGCTTCGCCTGCTACTGGAGGAATGTAAACACCAATTAATCCTCTATCTTCGCGTGGCGCAGTTTCACTGGGTAGTAATTTATAAAATACAATTGAGAGACCAATGAATAAAAATGCAGCTAACAACGACAGGTATTTTCGCTGTAATACCCAACTTAATTGCCTTATATATTTTTCACTTAGACCTGTTAGGAAGACATCAACTTGGGGTAAATAAGGTTGATTATTTTTATTAATTAATTTGGCACACATTAAAGGCGTTAAGGTGAGCGCCACAATGCCTGAGACCAGCACACTTCCTGCTAAAGCGACTGCAAATTCTATAAAAAGTTGACCTAGTAAGCCATTAATAAAGGCAATAGGCATATACACACTTGCTAAAGTAAACGTCATAGCAATAATAGCGAAACCTATTTCTTTAGCACCTTTTAAGGCGGCCTCTAGTGGACTTAGCTTATTTTCAATATGTCGCCAAATATTTTCTAAAGCAATAATAGCATCATCAACGACTAAACCAATAGCTAATACCATCGCTAAAAGGGTCATTAAATTAATGGAAAAGCCAACTAACTTTAGGAAAATTAATGAGCCTAATAACGAGATTGGAATAGTAATTAAAGGAATAATTGTTGCCCGTAAATTACGTAAAAAAAGAAAAACGATGACTAAAACAAGAATAATTGCTTCACCAAGAGAGGATTTAATATTATGCAAAGATGCTTTAATAAAATCCGATTGATCAATTATTATTTTTGCTTCCATGCCGGCAGGTAAATTAGCTTGCACGGCTTTTAATTCTTGGCGAACAAGACGAGATACTTCAAGAGGATTTGCATCATTTGCACGTGTAAGGGACAGGACTAAACCACTGTGTCCATTAACACGAACACGCATTTTATGAGTGTCAGTTGCTAACTTTATGTCAGCAATTGATTTCAATAAAACAGGGTGTTGTTTATGAGGTTTAATTAATAAATTTTCATAATCTTTAATTGTTTTTAATTCAGAGCTTAAGGTGCTAGGCACTCTATTTTGAAAATTGCCAGCTGGTAGAGAGACCTGGCTATTGTTAAGTGCATTAAGTACTTCATCAACATTAATGCCGAATAAATATAATTTTTTAGGATCAAGCGTTACTTCATATGTATAAGGTTGACCCCATACTTCAACCGCAGCTACGCCAGGAATACTACGAAATACATTTTTTAAACGTAAATGAGCAAAATGGGTAAGTTGACCAAAATCTAAAGAAGTAGAATCAAGCGCTATGCCGATAAAGGGTAAACCATTTGCTTTTACTTTTCGTTCAACTAGAGGTGTTTTAACTTCAGTAGGTAGCAAGGCTTTAGCCAAATTTACAGCGTCTTGGGTACTGTTGTAAGCTTTATCCATTGGGATACTACTACGAAAATTTAGCGTAATATATGCATAGCCAGCATTAGATTCAGAAGTAATAGTCTCTAGACCCTCAATGCCAGCGAGTCTATCTTCTAATATATTAGTAACAGTATTTTCTACTAAATTAGGACTAGCGTTAGGATAAGTAGCCGTTACTGTAATAATGGGAAAACTAATATTAGGATATTCTCTTACAGGTAGATTTTGAAAACAAAGTAACCCGACCACAATAATTAAACAATTAAAAATGATTGTAGTGACAGGATGTTTAATAAAATAATCAGTTATTTTCATTCTTACTCAAGCATGGTAAATGGCAACTTTTAAGCCGGGATATAATCGTTCTAGCCCTTTAACAACAAGTTGTTGTCCAAACTTTAAACCAGAAGTAACTTCAATTTGCGATTTATTTTTAATACCTGTTGTTACTGGAACTAATTCAATGACATTGTCTTTGACAATATAAACATGAGGTTTACTATTACGTAGAAAAATCGCCTGTTCAGGAACAACAATAGTATCTTTCTTTCCTTTAAGCACTAATTCAACTTCGGTGCTTGCTCCAATTAAGCAATCTTTACAAGAAATAGTGACATCAGCTGGACACATATGGCTATCTTCATCAATCATTTTTTGTAAATGTGAAAGCTTATAAGGCATGTTAAAGATACGCACCAATTGCCCTTCATAAAAAGCAGATGTGTTTGTACAGGGAATGTCAAAATCTACGACTAAAGTAGAAGGATCGTAAATAGTTACTATGGAGTCACCTGTATTAACTTGAGTCCCTTCTTTCTTTTTATAAGCGCCAACAATACCATCAAATGGCGCATAAAAACGTAAGGTATCTAACTCAATTTTTGCTTTAGATAATTCTTTTTGTGCATCTAACCAAGTTTGTTTTTTTTCTTCTACTTCTTTAGAGCTCACATATCCTGTTTTTAGAAGGCTAAGAAGTCGCTCATATTGATTTTTAGCGATAGTTACTGAGCCTTGCGTAAGTTCTAAATTATTTTCAATGTCGGGGTTATTAATTTGAGCAATTAAATCACCTTTACGTACTTTATGACCCGTAGGAATGAGTGTATCTAAAGTGCCATGATTTTTGGCAATTAAGAGAGTAACATGTTTAGGATTAATAGTACCTAAAAGGTGGACAGTTTCTTCTATTTCTGCTTTTCCTAAAAGATTTACTTCTACAAGTTTGGGTTGATCTAAACCACGGGTTACCTTTTTCTTGTAAGAATAAATAGATATTACTATCGTAATCGTTATTAAAAGGATAAAAAAGATTAACCATTTTTTTTTATTAAGGGTCATATTTTTACTCAATTTTGGAATAAGAATTTGGTCCTTCTTTCATTGTGAAAACCTGCGCTGTAAAAAGATATCCACCATTACGAATGGTCTTAATTAATGCTGGTTTTTTTGTATCTGTTTCAATCTTCTGCCTTAAACGACTTATTTGCACATCAATCCGTCTGTCAAATGGGTTTAAATCGCTACTTTTAGTCACTTGCAATAAAAATTCTCTACCTAGAATTTGTTGTGGTTGCCGAACAAAAGCTAATAACAAATCATATTCGCCAGCGCTTAATTGTAATTCTTGTTGATTAGTGTCAAAAACCTGCCGAGAAGCAGGATATAGTCGCCAATTCTCGAAGGCTAAAACCTCCCTTTCTTGATCATCTTCTGTTAGGGAGCGCTGTACACGCCTTTTAATTGCGCCAATTCTTGCGTGAAGTTCACGAGCAAGTATGGGTTTAATTAAGAAATCATCAGCACCTTCTTCAAGCATTTGAACACACAATGTTTCATCTTTTTCATCATTTAAAACAATAAGAGGAACAGCCCATTGATAAAACGCATTAATAGTTGATAGTTTTATTTCCGTTAACATACTACTATGGATTAAAAAAGCAGCAGGTTTTTCTACAATAGTATCTAAATCGGGCACACTTTTATAATGCAAAATTTGATAATCATATTTATGAAAATATTCTTCAACTTGAATATCTTTTGGGGCATCGTCAATAATTATGATGTATTTTCGATGCAATAACATTGAGCCTCTCCATTAATCAAAATAAACTAAAAATACATTTTTATTGTAGTATAGCGTTTTACACTAGGTTTCATACTAGGTTACAAGCGTGCTCAGCTCATTCTTGTACTCTTATCTGAAATTTAGTGGAAAACGCTATAAATTTTTTGCTTATTAAAAGAATTTTTGGGCTAAATTACCATTAAATAAGTTTTGCTACAAACCTTTGGTAAAAAATTACGATTTTTATACAAAAATTAGCCTAAAATAAATAATTTTTGTAATTAAATACGTATTATATGTAATAAATAAAAACCTTCTTTATTTAAAATTTAAGTGTCTTTGCATCATTATTTTTTCTTCGTCTTGAGCAATTTGTGCTTTTAGATCAGGAATAGCTCCTAATGTCTCATGTAATTGCCCCTGTAAAACAGGAATATTACCTGTTCCTAAAACAGGTGCTCCTATTTCATTATCAGCATTATCAAGAATACGATTAGCTGTTTTTTTACCTAAAATTTCTATTAATAGTTCAATGGATAATTTTTTTTGCGCTACTAAAGATGCTAAGAAATTTTTAAAAGGTTGCGGTGAATATTTGGTCATTGTTTAATCTCTCTGATTATATATTGATTATAAACAGGAGTATACCAAATTTAAAGTATGATTAACGACTATAATTAGGTAAATGGCTAGAAAATAATAGAAGCTCTTAGGCATAGATGAGTGTAGTTACTTTATTATCATCTTAGAGTATGCTCATTTTAGGTCGTTATTAAATTACATAGCTAGTCCGGCTTCCATAATAAATGCTTGGAGGATAAAGGATGAAAAATGATAAACAAGCATTATTCTCTTGGTTGTTTGATGAGGTTTATCAGGCTAAAGCCGCTCTTAAATATGATATTAAGCAAACTGAAATTCGCTTTCAAAAAGAAATTATGCAGAACTGGCAAGATACGCCCTTGCAAAAGCAATCAGCTTTAGAATTCTGCGTCGCATTAATTAAGTTATATACAGAATTATTAGCAATTTTCAGAGCAAATACAGCAATTGACGTAACTAGGATGTCTTGTACATATGAAAGTGACCCTATGAATTGTTACCTAAAAATTCAGCAATTAAGGCAAAATTTATTTGGGACGTTATCTTTACAAGAAGAAGCTGTATTTATTAGCGAATTACTCTTCTTGTATAAGAATTTAAAATCATTATTAATTGAGCAACTAGAAAGTGGAAAAGATACTTACCTGCCTAAAAGTATTTATTTAAAAAAGTTAATTCAAGCTGCTACCGCGGAAGAGTGGTTGTTAGCCTTAGTTGAATTTGCTAATGAGATAAAAGGAGACATTATATGTTTTCAAAACCAGTTAGCTAATTTGACTAAACAAGAATTATTAACACTTCAGCAAAAATTAATGAAGCAAGAATTTATTGCATTAAATAACAGTATTTTCTTTTTTAAAATTAATCCTGGTTATTTATATACAGAGGCTATTCACCCAGAAAAATTAATTTCTATAAAGGCAAGATTAAAATTTTTATATAATTTAATTGAGCTTCTACAATTTTTTTCTAGTCAATTATTAAAACAGCGTGGGTTGCAAGCTGAATATGATTATTTATTTCATGGTGATGAAATTTCGCCTGGCATTAATATAGATGTAGGTAGTAAAGAACGAGGTTTAATTGTAAAAGCGCTTAAATCATGGCGATTAAATTATGCAAATTTACGTATGGATGCTTCTGAAAGTCATTTAGGAGAGATATTCCGTGCTTATAAATTTTGGTTTAATCCAGTTAGCCTTATTGATTCAATAATGAATTTTTATGCAAAAGTCACTAGTAATAAAACAAATATAGAAGAAGGAAAAAATCTATTTTTAAAACAGTTAAATTTAATTTATCACCAATTAACTACTACAGAATGTTTAGATTTATATGGTTATTTTTCTAATAAAGATACTAATTATTTAATGCGTACGCTGCTTGCTAGTTATCACGGGCATGAGCTTTTATCTAAATCATTATCTTCATTAGAAAAAGAAGCTATATTCAATGTGTATACAATTTTATATATGGTTATGGACAGTTTGCGTGAGGAACTTAAGAGTCGGTATATTGTGACTAAACCTTATAACCATAATATTGAAAATAAAACACTAACTCCCGGGCGACGAAATTTGCAGGCACTACAACGTGTAATTAATATTTACTGTGAGCAGGCATTAGTAAGAACAGAATCCATTGAGCAATTATTTGCGCTATTAGAAAATGAATTCTAACTTAAAAGATTTGTAGGAAGCTCGTAAATTCTACGTTATTCCTAAAAATCCTATGTCATCCCGCGCAGGCGGGGAGCTGCGTTCACGTTTGAAGTGCAACATTTTATTAGAAAAAATTTCAGCTGGAGTTTTATATCCTAAACACTTTCTAGGGGTCAAGTTATACATGGCTTCATAGTATAAAAGAGTTGTATGATCTAACGTTTCTAGATCTGTTTTTCTTGGTAAAAAGGTTCGCAGTCTGCCAATAGCATTTTCAATGCCTCCTTTTCACGTGGCGGGGTTGTATTAGTTGCAAAAAAACCTTGTGTTACTCGTTTTGTAGGTGCACTGGCATGCCTAGAGTTGTTAGAGTTAGGATTTCGGTGCTGAGCTGTTGTTGTCGAAGGAAGTCGTACTGGTTTGATGCGAAAAATTTAAATAAGAATAAGTTGGTTGTGGAGGTAAGCTGTAACATAAAGTGTTTGATATGGGCAGATATAAGGGAGTAGGAGGAGCAAACATGGAGAATAGGAGCATATAGGTATATCATAATAAAAGCTTGATCATAATAAGGCATTTCTGGTTGATAACTAAGGGTATAATAAGATTGCCTATAATTTATAGAGCAAAGAATGTTAATGGCGATGACTTAGCATGGTTAAGGTAAGCTACTGAGCTTGCGCTTGAGTAGCTTGCAGAATAAGTTTCAGAGGAGGGCTGTAGATTATATCTTGGGTATTTAGAGGCACGGGAGGCATAGTATGAATCAATTGTTGTCCATACGTTTTGATTTGGTCGCTTGCTTGGGAGGCTAATTGTAGTACTTTGAGTTGTAGGTTAAGTTTGATTTTCACTAGTACTATGTAGTTCGCCAAGTAAATTATCAATGTCAACATCATTTATATCAGTATTAACTGCACTTAAAGCATACTTGTCCATGAGATTATCGATTAAACCGCTTACATCCTGGTCAGTTTTATCTGGAACCATGTCAGATGGGAGCGAACCATAAGCCCTTGTTTATAGTTTAAGATTACGAGCTGGGTTATTGTAAACACTTTATGTCCAACTCCATCGATTATTACATACTGCTTCCTTTGACTAAATTTACCTTTTGTAAAATACGTATCTATGATGGTTCTCTTATTAATTGGCTCACCATTTTCAAAATTATGCAAAAATTTTAGTAAAAAAGTAATCGAGTTAACTTCGGCTTAATAAAATTGTTCTAAAATAATACAATATTTGATTAATTATAATTTTATGCCTTATTTTTCACAATTCTATTATCTAGATAAAAGAGAGGGTTTCTCATATAGCCGGAGACCACAAGGCCGTTTAAATGTTAATCGATTAGTTAGAAATAAAGGTGCATGGAAAAAGAGCAATTTCTCCTATCATATGAAACAAAAGGTGCTTGTTATTGCTGATTGGACTTTAGTAGGCCTATCAGATAGAGAAACGGATATCTTGCTGATACGTTTGGGTCAGTTAATTAAAGATGGGTTTCCCCTTTATTTATGGCAAGATGGTAAGGTTATACAGTTAACCTTAGAAACCCTCTCTAACTTAAGAAATAAAAACGTTCGAGAGAAAATCACACCTACATGGCCAGATAAGGTGAGTCAAGCTGCAATTGAACAACATCGTCTAACAAAATCTCAAGTACATATCCTAGATGATTACTGGATTAATAACGTTTTAAATGGCTCAATTAATGAGAATCGTAAACTGTCTTTACGTAGTTTTTTTGCAATGAAACAAAAATGGCCAACCCTATTGCCATTCATTCAAAAAGCCGAGCCACCGTTTAAAGAATTTATTATAGATATTTTGTCTCCAGATGTGATGGAAACTGTAAAAGAGCACATGCGTTTAGAAGTAATTCTCAGTTCACTATTAAGTATAAATATATCTCCAAATTTATTAATTTTTATAGATCTTCTTAAAAAATTATTAAATTTAAATGATGATATAATATTAACTCTAGAAATTAAAGAATTAACCCTAGATAGCGCTCAGACTAAAGCGTTAATTGAGACCGGCCGAATTTCTTATGACGGCGTGGATGTATTAACTTGCAAGCAACTAAACACAGTAGAATCTTTAAATTGCTCTTATAGCGAAGAAGTAAATGCAGAGGATTTGCAAAAGTTGTTTGCTAGTATGCCTAACCTTAAAACGATTAATTTTAATTTAAATATAAAAGATAATTTTAAACCGCCTATTAAGCTAAAGCAGCTTGAAGTTCTCGATGTAAGCAATAGTACCATTAGCCCTGATAGTCTACAGCAATTATTACTTGCTACTCAAACACTTAAATCCCTTAATTTATCTTCCTGCCCTGTCAAACTTAGAGAGGTTATCAGAAATAAAGACGGTAAGTTTATAGACGATATTAATTTTGATTGCTTGGAATCGCTTGATGTTAGTAATACGCCTGTTACTTCTATCCTTTTAAATGAGATATTAAGCAAGACAAAAACCCTTAAAATATTGAATTTATCTTCTTGTAAAAGGGCTATCCTGAATTTTTCAAAAGAAATTAACTTTCAATATCTTGAAAGACTTGATTTAAGTAATAGTGAAATTACTAATAAAAATTTGCAAGATATTCTTACGCAAGCAAAAGGCCTTAAATCATTAAATATCTCTAAGAGACTCTCTAACCTTAATGAAGTTGATAACATACTTGAACTGCCAAAGCTTGAAGAGCTTAATGTAAGTCAAAGCTCTATTGCAGACCATGATTTACAAAATATTTTAATAAAAGCACGTCATATTAAATCACTAAATTTACAGGCATGTAATCATTTATCAGGCGATTTCACTGAACATCTTGATTTTACTAGCCTTGAAAAATTTAATGCTAATGAAACAAGAATCGGTGTAGGTTCCTTGCGTGAAATCTTATTGCAGGCTAAAACCCTTAAAAGCTTAGAATTAAGTGCTTATTCAAACTTGCCAGAAATTCTAGCTGATATTAAATTCTCATGTCTTAAAAAACTTAACTTATCTTCCATTTATAATGTAGGGCGAGTTTTAAATCATATTCTAACCACAGCAAACGTACTTGAAGAGCTAGATTTACATAATTGTCAAATTGATGGGTTATTACAATTATATAATTTACCAAACCTTAAAAAAATTGACTTATCCAATAGTAATATTAATTTAGTAAACCTGAAAGCTTTGTTACGAGCGGCACCACATCTACAACTACTTAATATTAAAGATTGTAGAGATCTAATTGTTGACGATGAGCTAAAAGATTTAATGAAAAACATTTATGTCATAGGTAATTTAGTTCAAAATTCGAAGCCTCATACCTCAGGTAATTCTTTAAGAGACTCTTTCTTCAACTTTAAAAAAAATAAAAAAGATTCTTCAGCAGATGAACAGCCATTACATACTCCTAACGCTACGCAAAAAGTAGATGCTGATACAAAATTAGGTTCAAAGAAAGAATATAAAATTAATCGGACGTTTTATCCATTAAGCTTGCAGGCAAAAATGCCTGATGCAAGGTTATACCGGAAGGAAACATTTAATCATCTAAATATTAATAATAAGCCTTGTAGCTTAGCAGATGCTTTTACGTTAGGTAATCAGACAACAGTTGATTTAACCCCTGTTTTTATTAGCCAATTAAAAACAGAATCTAGTCTAATCGAGCAAGGCAATTTGCTGGCTGCTAACAATAAACAAAGTCATGTTTACTTTGGTAAACAAGGTTTTACTTGCACAGGTGAATGGCAGGCTCTTGACTCCTTAAGTGCCCAAGAGCTTATGACGCATTATTATATTGACCCTTCTGATGTGGATGTCAGTATTCAATATTCTAAACGGGATAACCTGTATTACCTGCGTGGGCCTAAAGGACAACCGATTAAAATATCTTTCATACTTGAAGTACCTAAGCCAGATCTAAAAGTGGATATACCTTCTGATATTAAGGATCTGGTTACAAAATATAGTAGATTTAAGGGTGGTAAACTTGAACTAAAAAAAGCACAAAATACCGGGCAAGATTACTTAGATTACATTAACACTCAAGAAAAAGGCGCTTGTCGTCATCGAGCGGTTGCATTTAAAGCACAGATGCAGGAAATTCATCCTGAGATTCCAGTACGCATTGTTGGAAATGATTGTCATAATTTTGTTGAGCTATATATACAAAATCAATGGGTAAGCTTCGATCTTGGCGGATATCCTGCTAAGTTAACTATTAAGGATACTTATAAGCCAACATTGATATCTAAATCGGAAACTGGCCCAATATCAGTAGTTTCTAACCCCAAACCTATCTCTCAGGTTGGTTTGTTAAATCCGAATTACATTAAATATTTGTCTACTTGGGAAAGAGAAAGGTCGACATTTGCGACAATCCCTGCATATTGTTTACATCTAGTTGATTCAAGTGAGGTACAAAAACGCTTAATTGAGTTTACTAGTTCAGCAGACGTCCAGGCTATGAGACTGAGCTTACAAAGTCATTGTAAAAATACATCTCGACCTTGTTTCTACATTAACTCGCCAGATGATTTAATTTGCTCTGAGAATTTTGTTGCGCGAGAAGGAAATCAAGGTATTTTAAAAAAAGGACCCGGTGGACCATTGCATGATTTTTTACAAGCTCACTTAACGACTAAACCACCACCCGTACTTATAGTTAACTATGATAACTTTGATACGGATGACATTATACGGTTTAATAGTTTATTAGATAAAGAGCGCTCTGCTGATGGTACAAAACTGCCGACGGAAACCATCATAGTTGGTTTGTTAAATGTTAATAAACCTGACTGTTATCAAGGAGCTGATTTTTATTCTCGTTTTGATCAAGTCGAAGCTGATTGTGTTAAACCGGATGAGTTAAGTGCTCATTTGCAGTCCATTTTACCTGTATCCACTCCGAATGGTGAAACAGCTAATATTAACACATCAAGCGATATTGAAATTATTAATCTTTACAATGCGCCTGATTGGGAAGAGCAGTTGCTGGGATATTGGGAATTACGAGGTGATAACCTTTATTTTATTGAAGGAAAACTTCATAAAGCATTAGAAAAAGGGTTACCCATTGAAATTCAAAATGGCCCTTGGGATGACGATGAATTTAAGCGATTTTGGCAACAGGCATTCATACTAAAACACATTGAGTATGCTGGAGGCAAACTTGAGTTAAATGAAAACTTAAAAATATTAACCAGCCAAGGTTATTTGTGGAATACATTAACGTCCAATATTAAGAATCTCGATAACAAGCTTAGTGTGAAGGCAGAAACATTAAATCCAAGCCTATTAAGTGATTTCTTCACTACCTATCACTGTCAAGACAATACACTTATCATGCAAGCAGGGCTACTGAATGACTATGCCAATCGGACACTTGAAGTTAATGTTACACGTGATTTAACAGAAGATGAATGGGCTCGGTTTTTAACGGTCTGTCAAGAAAAACAAATTACACTTTCTATTCATCTAGCACCTACAGTAAGTTTACCACCTGCTATTGCTAAAGATTCTAAATTAACTGAAAAACAATCATCGATAAATTGGGATGATAGTTTAGCCACCAATACTACTTTGATTGTTAGTACCGACCTTACCACAACCTTACAATCAACTTCTTTAGTTGATGATTCATGGTTAGTTATTGATGTGTCAGAATGTGAGCCACAGGACTTACTAGAAAATATAGAAAGTAATTTTGATGAGCAGACTAAAAGCTTTATTTTTGACAAAAAGAAGTGCGCGCTATTAAACGCGTTAGATGAAAATAAGAAAATCATTTTAAAAGGGCATTTTTCGGATGAATTAAAAGATGCTTTAGCACCTTTACTGATAAAAAGGCAGAATACTGAAAACGTTAAGGGTAAGTTAGTTATATTATCTAATGAGAATTGCTTTCCATATCTTGAAACTAAAAATCATATAGTAACTGTGGAAGCTAAATATGAAGCCCTGATAAAAATATTTAATGCAAAAGAGATTGGTAAACTCAATCAAGATTTACTTCATAAAGAATCATTCAATCAACTTAAAGCGCGTTTAAATCATCTTCGTCAATATCCTGATGCAGATTCAAGTGACAGGAATTGGCAAGGGCTGCAAGGGATTACTGGCGGTATAAAATTAAAAGATTTTAATGCTCAAGAAAGTGCGATTATTACCGAGGAATTTAATAAAAAACGTCTTGAAGCAGTCACAGAGATTCTTGATAAAAATCCGTTTGTATTTATAACTGGCTTAACGGGAGTTGGTAAATCAACATTTGTTAAGGAAAATTTTTCACCACCTTCAGCATCTTTGCATCATGGTGAAAGTAAGATTTTAGCTTGGGCAACTGATAAAACTTCTCAAAAGAAAATACTTTTTATAGATGAGGCTAATTTAAGTAGCCGACAGTGGAGTGAGTTTGAAGGGTTAATGCGGGACCCGCCAGGGATTTTAATTGATGGAGTTTATTATCCGTTAACTAAAGAACATAAAGTAATTTTTGCTGGTAATCCTGTTAATTATGGTGATGAGCGGCAATTAGCACCATTATTTAAAGAGTATGGTAATGCGCTTGTTTTTGACCCTTTACCACAAGAATTTATCTATGAAAAAATACTAAAACCTGTTTTTGCTGAAAGCTTACTTAATGAGCATGTAGAAGTTATTAGTCATTCTTTATTAAAAGTTTACCGACTTTTATGTGATTACTCTCGCGATGAAGTCTTAATATCGCCACGTGATATACAAATGATGGCACTTTTGGTTTTATCTTATGTACAACGTCATCACCCTTTGAGCACAGAAAACATAATTAATGTTGCAAAATATTATGCTTATCAAGTGGCTGTTAAGAATGTACCCACTTTATTTCAGGAAGATTTTGATAAAAAGTGCAAAGACTTCAACGATCTATCTGATCGTTTAGCAGAACTAGTAAACGATGATTATTTAGTGACGGCTTCTCGAAAGCATATTTATCAGGAGCTTAATGATTTATTAGCTTTGCGTGAATATCGACAAACCAAAGGAGTGAATGAAGAACAGCTCTATGGGGGGGTAGGAGGAATCGTTTTAGAAGGTGAACCAGGTATTGGCAAAAGCGAATTAGTTTTATCTTTATTACTAAGTAATGGTTATAAAGAAGTGCATATTAATAAGGATAATATAGAAGAGTCACAGGATAATGATATAAAAGAGCAACCTTTAGCTGAATGTCCAGGCAAGATTTTTTATCGGATGCCGGTGAGTTTTTCCTTTGAACAGAAAAAAGAACTTCTCAACCGCGCTTTCAATGAAGGGGCTGTTGTTATTATTGATGAAATTAATAGTTCTCCCATGATGGAGCGGACACTTAACCACTTATTAATGGGATTTAATGAACATAATAAAAGGCCGGCATTTCCTGGATTTATGATTATCGGCACTCAAAATCCAGTTACCATGGCTGGTCGTAAGGCGCCAAGCACAGCACTGGCTAGGCGATTGATTAAAAGTTGTTTACCACCTTATCCATCAGATGAAATGAATGAAATTCTAAGCAGAAAAATGATTCAATCAGAAAAAGTAACCCAATTAGTTAAAGCATATGAATATAATAGGGAAAAAGCCATTCAAGAAAACTTAAAACCCCCGCCAATATTTAGAGATCTCTTAAGAGTGGCTGATTAAATTATTGAGATTGATGCAAAGAAAAGGGTCAATTTAGAAGAAAAGATGTTAGATACAGCAACACAAGGTGTAAATAGTAAGGAAAAAACTAGAAAGGTTAGTCAACCAAAAACCCAAATTTCTAATCGCTATTTAATCGAACAGAAAATTATTCAGGCATTGTCTAGTTTGTTTTCAAATAAACCAGAGGCAGTGCGCCAAGTATTAATTGAGCAAGCTGATGCTTATATGAAGTGGCAAAATAACAAAAGTGAGTCAAGCCGATATAATCTAGGCCTGTTTACGCGTTTACGTCATACCAAGTTAGGGGTAAGTCGGGCTAAAGGATTTAAAACAGCGCTTAAGGCACCTGATAATGTTGTTAAAGTATTTAAAGGCCATCTTTTCAATTGTTCGACTATACATAATCATTCATTGGATACTTTTTTAATTGAAGGAATAGCCCAGCTTTGCCTTATGGATTTAAATTTGGGAAGTACATCGGAATGCTTAACCAAAGAAAATCGCGGCTTGATTAGAGATATTCTTCGGAATTTACTTAACATAATGGATGAATCTCAACAAAAAGAGATTCATCCTTCTATTAGGCCTACTTCTATCCATTCCGAATAAGGATTTAACTTTGGCTGTTATAAATTAATATCTATCAGTTAGTCCATATTTAAGCTCTAATTATTAAATCTTTAAATTAATGCTGTTGTACATAAGGATAATTTCCTAAATCTTTTTGGTAAAATTGACGTAGTTCTTTTAGCATCTCTAAGGCAGGAGACTTCTTAGCAAAATCACTGTTTAAATCATCCGTCCAATAGCCAGTTTTCAACTGTAAAATAACAGGTATATAGTAGTTATCATTTGGATATAGGGCAAAAAGCCAATTATCTTTAATTATGCCGAATTGTTTCATCGCATTAATTTTTACAAATTTATCTTTCCGAATTTCTAAATAAGTGGTTATTGGATTAACTTGATAAAGCTCTCGTACATACTTAATTACTTTATCTGGCGCAGGCGCTAGATTAGGTAGCATACCGCTTTCGAGCATAATAGCTCGGTGGGGCGGTGGAAGGGCCTTGCCTAAAATAGTATTTAATAAAGAAATGCCATCTGGCTTTTCTTTTAAATTCAGATTAAAAAAGTTAGCAATAGTCGGTGCAATATCAATCAATGCCACTTGTATGGGAATTATTGTAGGAATAGTAATGAGCTTATTATGCTCAACAATTTTAAACCCAAGAATACAATGATGTTGGCCCGGACTTAATAAATCAGTGCCATGCCCTGAGCTTCTTTGTAACTTTGTATCTGTTTTTTTCTCTATATAATCAATAAATTGACTATCACTTTTTCCTTGATAGAGTCGTGGGTCAGTTTCTCGTGAGCCTTGGTTATATAAAACTTCACCATGATCACTTAATAAAATGATAAAACTATTCGTTAAAGCCCCATTTTGCTGCAGAAATTTAAGTAACCTTCCTACTTGTTGATCAACCTGGTTTACAGCTGCTTTATATAAAATTTCACGATTATTAACTTCAAATTCATCTTGCACAAGCTTGGGTGATGAGATGGCCCAAGCATATGGCCAATGTGGTAGCGTAAAATGAACAGCTAAGAACATTGGTTTAGTATTATTTTGGGTAACTAAAGTCTGCTCTAATTCTAAGCTAAAAGTTCTAGGATAATAAGCAAAGTGGCCAGCACGATTTGCATAGTTATAAGGAAACAACCATTTAGTTAAACGAAAATTAATTAATAAATTGCTTAAAGGCAGGTCATAAAATGAACCTATTAGGGTTTCATTTACGCCAATACGAGGCCCTATGATTTTATCAAAGCCAAATTCTTTTCCTAAATTATTAAATCGTCTATCATCGGTAGCAAATAAGGTCTGATAGCCTGCTTGCCGTAAGTTCCAGGCAAAGCTAGCCATATATTTAATGCTATCTATAGGATATAGGTTCTCACGTGCATGATGATGCAAAGGATAAAGGCCAGTTAGTATAGTAGTCCAGGCCGCGTACGTACGTCCTAAGGGGCTTATTGTTTCAGAAAAATAGACACTTTCGTGCAAGAATTTATATAGGTTTGGTGTAGATTGCTTACTAATTTGATTTGGATTTAATGAATCTATACCAATAATAATAAGATTAGGCCGTTTGTTAGTTAAATTCGTTTGCTTTGGTGAAATTTGGGAAAAGCCAAACAAAAAGATAATGATTGCTAGTAAGGCGCCCCACCAAGGATATTTATAAAGAAACTGAATTAAAGCGATAAAGCTAAGAATAGTAAGAACAATTAAGCTACCAACCATTAATATATTCAAAAAGCTAGCTGGAAATTCTGGTAAAAAAATCCGACTAAATTTACTCAAAGGAAAAAAATAACAATTAAGGGTAATTAAAGCGGTAAGGGTTAACGTATAAATAATGATTTCCCAATTTTCAATTATTTTTTTGTTAGAAGAAGAGCGAGCAACGCCCCATAATAAGCTTGTTTGCAATAATGATAAAAAGACATAAAGAAGTAATTGAATAAATAAAACTGCTAATAATTCGATATAAACCGTAAGAGGGTAGATAACTGCCTGAATAAAACTACTGCTCTTTTTAAAAATGAAAAGAAATTGTAGGAAAATAAAAACCAGATTATAAATAAAAAAATCATTTAAATGCTTTTTAAATTGAAATGGCTTAGTCACGAGTAGTTGTAATTGTAGTGTTTAAATGCCAGTTATAAACGTAACCATCTATGCTATTAATATGTTTTAGCTGGTTACATAAAGGCTCTTTAGCAAATTGCTGTAAATGTTTAAGTATATCCTGAGTATTGCCACCAAAATCTTCTGCGAACCACTCATATAATTTAGATACAATGAGTGCGCCCTCAATAACCTGCACACCACGTAATGAATTAATATAATTAGAAGCGGCAAAATTCAGTTGATTATCTATTAATGAACCTTGATAAGCACTTTTGCTTAAATTTGCTGCCCCAATTGAGCCATTATTAAGTGCGTATAAAATTCTAGGGTCATTCCATATAGGACGTATGATACGATTTTGAATGTCGTCGAGTGATAAAGGTACATTATTAACAGTAATTAATTTTGCTCCCCAGGGTCCTATACTAAACAAGCCAGGCGAAATATTAATTTCTTCAATACTACTAACGGGATAATAGCTTGCCACTGTTTGGACTATTAACGCATTATAGAGATTAATCCAATAAGCAAGCTGTTCATTGCGATTATAATTACTGATATTAATATGGCTTAATTCACTAATATAATGCTTAAGTAAATTTAAATCCGTGTCAGTTAAGTGTGGGTAGTCTACTAAATTGATTCCTTCTTCATTAGTCATGACTCTTTTATTAAGAAAAGTCTGCCACTCATCATGCTTGATTGTTATTGTTGATAATGGGTTAAAAGCCTGCCAAATACTCCATAAATTTTTAGTCGTAGCAGCAAGCGTTGTATTTGCTACAAATAGCAAAGACATCATGACAGGGATGATTCGATAAGAAATAAGTCTAATCATTTAATTCAGCACGATTGCGAAGGGCACTACTAATTGTTATTCCATCCATGAATTCAAGTTCGCCGCCAGATGGGATTCCATGCGCTAACTGACTTACTTTTATAGAATGGGGACGGAGTAACTCAGAAATAAAATGAGTGGTTGTTTGACCTTCAATAGAAGGGCTCAAAGCTAAGATAACTTCTTTAATTCCTTCCGACAAAATTAGACTCTCTAAACGTGGTAAGCCAATTTCATCTGGGCCAATCCCATCTAAGGGAGATATTTTTCCCATTAACACAAAATAACCACCTCTGTATGCATCGCTTTGCTCGATTGCTAAGACATCTGCCGGATTTTCAACGATACAAAGAACAGATAAATCGCGCTCTTTATCTTGACATAAAAGACATAACTCGTCTTCCGTATAATTATTACAACGTTGGCAATGCTTAATTGCTTCCATAGCATATTGTAAACAAGCAGCAAGATGTAAACCTCGCTGACGTTGGCGTTGTAATAAATGATAGGCCATCCGCTGAGCAGAGCGGGGGCCTATACCAGGTAAACAGCGCAAAGCAGTAATGAGCTGAGTTAATGCATCCATTCTACCAATTATTCCTTATCATCCTGCATAAAATCAGTAGGAATATTTAGGCCAGCTGTAAGTTGACTAATTTTTTCTTTAGATGCTTTTTCAACTTTACGTACAGCATCATTAACTGCTGCAGCAACTAAATCTTCAATTAACTCTATGTCTTCTTCTGCTAAAGACGGTTTAATACTTACTTTAAGCACATCATGACGCCCATTCATTTCAACAACGACCATGCCGCTACCAGCTTCACCACGTACTTGTAATTTAGTGAGCTGCTCTTGAGCTTCTTGCATACGTTGCTGCATTTTTTGCGCTTCTTTCATTAAATTTGCTAAATTTTGATTCATATCCATGTAAAAAACCTCACAGTTATGGTTATTTAAGTAATTATAATTGATCTTAACGTGGTTCAATAGAATTTTTGACCAATTCTGCTGAAAATTCTTGCTTTAAGCTCTTTAAAAAGGGATCTTGTTCTAAACTTAACTCTGCTTCTTGTAGACTTTGTGTATAAGCTGCGCTTTTTTGAAGCGCTGGTGACGCTTGCACTTCGCTAAAATCAAAGCTAAGTTTAATCGTTTGCTGGTAATATGTCGATAATGCTTGCTCAATACGTTGAATAATATTGGGTGTAAAAAGTGAACGATGTCCTTTATCGACCCGTAATCTCACCTCACCGGCAGATTTACCAATCATTTCAGCGTTTTCAGTCGCTGTTTGCGCTAAGCCTGTTAATTGAATTTTTTGCAGTATTGTACTCCAATCTTCGTTTAATTCAGAAGATACTGCCTTTATAGATGTTTCTGCAGGTTTAATAGGATCAGAAGGCATTACTGTTTTAGGCGCTTCTATAGATTTAGTAGTAAATGGTATATCTTCTTTTAAAATAGTGTCTAACCTATTATCCTCTTCTGGTACCTGATTATTCATCGCATGAGAAGGTATAGCTTGTTTATCTTTATGGCTTAGTTCGTGAGCTAGTGCTGGTATAGGTAAGGTATCTACAGGTTTAAAAGTACACATACGTAGAATAGCCATTTCAAAACCAATAGCTAAAGTAGGTGCCAGATGAATTTCCTCAGTACTCTTTATGCCAATTTGATAAAAAAGCTGAATATCTTCAGGGTTTAACTGTTTTGCTAACTCTATAAGCTCAGATGAATAATCATTTAAGGGATTGTTTGCCGGTAAATGCTGAATAAGTGTTATATCATGTAAATAAGATAGAAGTTCATCAAGAACAAAACTAAAATGGCCACCTTCTTTACTTATTTGTCGACTAATTTGAATTAATTGACTCGCATCTAATTTTGTTAAGGCTTGTAAAATTTGCAGTGCGTAATCTTGTTGGGTATAGCCTAAAATATTTTTAACTTCCTCAGCAGTTAATGTAGAAGTAGAACATGCTAAAGCTTGATCAAGTAGGCTTAAGGCATCTCGCATACTTCCTTGCGCGGCCTTTGCTAAAAGGCAAAGTGCATCTTCTTCATAAGAATAATTTTCTGCTTCCATAATTACTTTAAGCTGAGTAACGATGGTTTCTGGTGAAAGATGTCTAAGATTAAAATGTAAACAGCGGGAAAGAACCGTAATAGGCAATTTTTGTGGATCAGTCGTTGCTAGTAGAAATTTAACATGCTCAGGCGGCTCTTCTAAGGTTTTAAGCAAGGCATTAAAGCTATGCTGAGATAACATATGAACTTCGTCAATTAGATAAATTTTATAACGCCCTATAGTAGGCGCATATTGAACATTTTCAAGTAACTCACGGGTATCCTCAACCCGAGTTTTAGAGGCAGCATCAATTTCTATTAGATCAAGAAAGCGACCCTGTTCAACGGCTATACAAGATTCACATTTTAAGCAGGGATCAGCACTTACTCCTTTTTCACAATTAAGTGCTTTTGCTATAAGACGAG